>JAEXJU010000176.1 GCA_023448955.1 Bacteroidota bacterium | reverse complement strand
TGAAAATCCGTGTGTCCCTGGTTCGATCCCTGGAGAAACCACGAAAAAATCCCTCAGATCTTTCTGAGGGATTTTTGTTTGTATTTTTAAGAACAAAATTGCTTAATTGTTCTGAAAGTTAAAATTATCACCTGCATTGTCGTAACTTAATTTTTCTCTACCCTCACCGCATCAGGGACCATAATTTCATAATTGCCGCCGAAGGAGATGATTTCTCTTACAATGCTACTGCTGATGTAGGATTTCCCGGATGAAGTCAATAGGAAGATGGTTTCTATAGTGTTATCTCTGGTTAGTGCTCGGTTGGTCTGGGCAATTGATTTTTCAAATTCGAAATCGGCCGGATTTCTTAGTCCTCTTAAAATGAAATTGACATTTTTACTTTTGCAATAATCAATCGTTAAACCTTCGAAATCATCCACTTCTACATTAGGGAATTTTTCAAAAGTTTTTCTGATAAATTCTTTTCGTTGTTCCAAAGAGAACATATATTTTTTCTGAGAATTCTTTCCGATGGCAATAATGATTTTGTCAAACAATGGAACAGCACGTTCTACAATATCATAATGTCCAAGCGTAATCGGATCAAATGACCCCGGAAAAACTGCAATTTTCATAGAAATTTTAAATTTTAGATTATGAATTTTAGGTTGATTATTGACCTAAAATTTATCATTATTTAAGGTGTTAGAAATTATATTATTTCTAAAAGCTATCAGCAAAAAGCCATTTGCTAATAGCTAAATATTATTTTTAAGTGCCTTCTCTACTTCATTTCCGCAAAGATCTTTGATGGAAATTCCATAGATTTTGGCTTGCTGCGGAAGAATACTTGCCGGCGAAAATCCCGGATTGGTATTCATTTCTAACAGATGAGGAATTCCATTAACAATAATGAATTCCGAACGGGAAAATCCGCTCATTCCAAGTGATTTGTAAGCTTTAATAGAGATTTCTTCTACTTTTTTTCTGGTTTCTTCGTCAATTCTTGCAGGTGTGATTTCTTGTGACGCACCTTCATATTTTGCTTCATAATCGAAGAATTCTTTGTCCGGAACAATTTCTGTAATTCCTAAAACTATCGCTTCACCTTTGTAATCCAAAACTCCGACAGAAACTTCCATTCCTATCAGTGCGCTTTCAATCAGGATTTCATCATCTTCTTTGTAGGCGAATTCAATTGCGGATTCTAGCTCGCTTTTATCTTTCACTTTAGAAATGCCAAGAGAAGATCCGCTTTGATTCGGTTTTACAAAAACAGGTAGGCCTAACTTTTCAACAATTTCATCGTTAGAAATAGTTTCTCCTTTTCTAAGGTAAATACTTTTTGCCGAAGGAATTCCGTACTTCGATAGAACGGCCAAAGTGTCTTTTTTGTTGAAGGTCAATGCGCTTTGATAGAAATCGCAGCCGGTATATTTTTGTCCGACAGCATCCCAGTAAGCCTGCATAATTCCGTTTTCACCTGGTGTTCCGTGGATGATATTGAAGCAAACATCAAATTTCAATGTATCACCATCTCCAGTATCTACAGAAAAATCGGCTTTGTTAATGGCTTTTTTATTGTCATATTCATCCAGAAAATACCATTCATCTTTCAGAATTACAACTTTGTAAACGTTATAAATTTCACGATCCAGCGAATCAAAAATCAACTGGCCGCTTTTAAGAGAAACTTTGTATTCATCAGAATAACCGCCCATCACAACGGCTACATTTTTTTTGTTCATTTTAGAAATATATTGAAAACAAATGTAAAGATTTTATGAAAAAGATATGATGTAAATTTTTTAAATTTTGAAGCACAGATTCTATAAGTAAATAGAAACATAAAAGTACAAAAGAATCTCTGCTTATTGTAGTGTTTTAAGTCACGGAATTTAATTCCAATAAATTAAAAATCTTTGATTTTGATAATGGCTTAAAAAAGTTTTAATGGTAAAGACTTCTTCGTTCTTTTGTGTTAAATAAATTCATTAGAATAACAGTTCCAAATAAGGCCAATAAATCAAGGCACCAACACCAATTGCACAAATCGTCGCCAGCATCACAGCGCCACCAGCCAGATCTTTAATAATTCCAATTCGGGAATCCAACTCAGGCTGAATGTAATCGCAGATCTTCTCAACACAAGTATTCAAAGCTTCTGTGACTAAAACAAAAAAACAACAGAGAAGAATCAAAGCTGTTTCGATGTTTGAGAGTTCAAAAAAAACAATCAGAAAAAGGTTGATGAGCAAACCAAAAATATGGAACTGAAAATTACGTTCGGACTTTAGAATCCATAGCAGTCCTTTGATCGTAAAATGCACACTTTTATGAAATGGCGGCTTTTTCATAGTAGATAATATCAGCAAAGATAGATAAATCCGAAAATTGTTAATAACTAAATAAATCCGGCTGTTAAAATTTGTCCGAAATCATTATCTTTGTGGAATTGAAATAAATACAGTTTATGAGATTTATTGTTGCCAGTGGCGATTTGCAAAAAGCTTTACAGACTGTGAGCGGCGTAATTTCCGGTTCACAATCCAGACCGATTTTGGAGAATTTTCTTTTCGAATTGGACCAGAACTTACTGACAGTGACGGCTTCAGACGGAGAAACCACTCTGATTACTTCTCTAGAAGTGAAGTCTGATGACAAAGGAAAGCTTGCAGTTCCCGGAAAAATATTTCAGGACTTCCTGAAAACTTATGGTGAGCAGCCTTTGACTTTGGTGGTAAAAGATTCCGAAGACGGAAACGGAAATGTTCTGGAGATTTTGGATGAGAAAGATAACTTTGCAGTAGCTTTGGATAATGCAGATGATTATCCTGAGTTGCCCGAGTTTGATGCCTCTCAAAAAGTAACCATTCCCGGCGGCGTTTTGGCAGAAGCTTTGACCAACACATTATTCGCAACAAGTAATGACTCGCTTCGTCCTGTAATGACTGGTGTGTTATTCCAGTTCAAGGAAGATGAGACTAATTTTGTTTCCACAGATTCTCACAGATTGGTGGTTTACAAAAGAACAGATATTGTACATCCGGAGACTTTGGAATTCATTATGCCAAAGAAACCGTTATCGATTTTCAAAAATATCCTGAACAATTCCAATGAAGATGTGGTGATTGAATTCAGCGACAATATGGCGAAATTCACTTTTGGAAATAACATCTGGATTTGTCGTTTGATTGACGGGAAATATCCTAATTATAATGCAGTAATTCCTAAAGAAAATCCAAACGTTTTAACCATCAACAGAAGCTTGCTTCTAAGTTCTATCAGAAGAGCATCAATTATGTCAAACAAATCGACTAATCAGGTGAGATTCAAGTTGTCTGGTAACGTTCTTCATCTACACGCAGAAGATACGGAATACGCGAACAAAGCTGATATGCAGATTCCTTGTGATTATAATGGTGATGATATCAACATTGGATTCAGTTCAAAATTCCTTACAGAAATGTTGTCAGTTCTTGGCTCCGATGATATTACAATGAAAATGTCTCAACCAAACAGACCCGGAATTGTAGAACCAGTTGATGGCTTAGAAGACAACGAAAGTATACTGATGCTGTCAATGCCTGTGATAGGATTATAATTGAGAGTTGATAAACGTAATTGATTTATCAAATTGAATAATAAAAATTTGAGATTTGAAATTCAAGTCTCAAATTTTAGTTTAAATTAAGAACTATTTTTTAACTTAAAATATCGGAATATGACAACTTTCACGTTTGAAGCGGATGAATCCGAAGTTGATAAAATCCGCACAATTTTAAAAGCACTCGGTGTAAAAAAGCTAAAGGTTAAGGAAGAATCTTCTGAATCCACCGAAAAAGTAAAATATTCTCTCAAAGAATTTGACCAAATACTTGATGAATCTAAGAAAAATGAAAATAGCAATGTGCTAAAATCAAAAGATGATGTCAAAAATCTCTTTGATTCTTTATGAGTTTTTCTGTAAGTTATACTGAGAAATTTCTGGACGATTTGAAGAAACACAAAAAGTCTGGACAGAAACTGTTGCTATCAAAAGCCGAGCGTTTCATTAATGAATGTTTTGAAAATCCAAGAATTGGAACTGGAAAGCCTGAGCAACTAAAACATCGAACAATTGAAACTTGGTCAAGAGAAATAAACAAACAACATCGTTTGGTTTATGAAATAGAATCAGAAAATGTACTTATGCTTTCAGCTTGGGGACATTATAATGATAAATAAAAAATGCGATTTGAAGATTCAAGTCGTATTTTTATATGTTGATTTTTTTTAAAGTAATGTTTGTCATTCCGTAGGAATCTAAATCTAGCCGCTTTATTCGTAATTTTAAAAAGGATTGAGCTCCAGATATAATTTTTCATCTTCATCCTTAAAAAGAATTGTAAATCTAGGATTTAAATGGTAATTGTCATAAATGTTTAGTTGTGTGTAATCATCATAATATCCCCAATCCTGCTTTTCGAATTTGATTTCTCTAAATCCATCCTTCATTTCCAAATTCAAAATTTCATTTTTAAAGATTTGATAGAATTTTGTTTTATTCCAATAGTCAACTAAAACATTTTTTGAAAGTAGAAATGGAATAAAATATTTTGGGTCTTTTTCAATAAAGGCTTTGATAATTGCGTTTTTAATTTCTTTGTTGCTGTAATCTTGAATTTTTATAGCCATTGAAAATCTAAAATTTTATATCCTATTAATTTTTCATAATTTAATATTTCATCGACCTCAATATCATTATTAAATCTCATATCAAATGTTTTTAAGTTTTTAAGAGGTGTTAATGTCTTTAATTTGCATTCGAAACAAATTAATGTTTCTAGTTTATCATTTGCATATAAGGGTAGTATTGATTCAATTTTCGTTTTACCAATGTTAAGATATGACAATTCTTTAAAATTACTAAGTCCTTCCGTACTTGTGATTTCAGTAGAATAAAGGTCAAGCGATTTTAATTTGAAGAGTTCTTAATGAAATCATAGTTACTAAATTGGGTAAATGAAATGTCCAGTTCTTCCAACTGATCAAGATTTAACAGTAAATCAAAATCTTTGAAATTTGATTGAGCAATTTTTAGAACTTTCAACTTTTTAAAATTTTCTAAGAATTTGTAGGAATCAAAAAAACAATTACAAATATCTAAATACTCAACTTTATCCAAAGCAAAATCTGTGTCATTAAAAATATTTTGGTTTTTGATTATTGCACCAGATAAATCGATTTTTTTTAAATTTTTGAGATTTTTTAAAAAGGAAATATCATCAATAGTAGAGCCTGATAAATTTATTGTTTCTAAATTTTCTAAATGGTCAATAAAACGAGAGTTAACAATATTCTTTCTTGCTACAAGTAAATTTTTAAGGTTACTGAAAAATTTAATATAGGTTATGTCTAATTCTGAATTATAAATTATTTCGAGTTTTTCAAAATCTAAAATATCAGTTTGAAAAATAGACTTTGTTAATTCTTTAGTTGTTTGGTAATTATAAAATACATCTTCTCCCAAAATACTTATTATAAGTTTTTTCCAATTTAAAGGTAAATCTTCCCATATATTATTAAAGTAATTATCATCTTCACTATAATTCATTGCTCGTTCATTGTTTTCAACCCAAACTCCATTAAAAATTAGTGAGTTAAAATCTTCATTTTCTTCATCTTCACTATCCCTTAAGTATGAAAATATTTTTTGAGCATCAAGGGAGGCAAAGGAAAAATTACCCATAATCATTTGTCTTATTGCTAGAATAATAAATTTGGAATATATAGAATTTAAGCTTTTACGGTGATAATAAAAAGGTCTATTATCTGTGCTATCAATTGTTAATCCACAATATATTGTAAATTCATTCAAATCAAACGAATTTCTATATTGTAGACTCAGGCTTAAGTCATTTGTGATAATTGTTGGTTCAATAAAATAAGGAATTGAAAAAGTAACATCGTTGCAAAATGCTGGAGAGTTCGATTGAATTAATTGTAAAGCTTCATCATAATCTACATTTCTTAACCAAATTATTGGTTCGTTAAAGTCACCTATAGTTTTTTGAAAGTGGATGTAATAAAGCATTTGTGTTATAGTTTTAAATTGTTTTTGTAATTTATAAAATATTCTTGAAATGATAAAATTAAATTATTTTTTAGTATAGTATTTGTGGAAATTTTAACTTCTCTGTTTCTCAAAAAATCACGATATTTGCAAAGTTAATTGGGTTTCAAATTTCAAAACCTCAATTATAAATAATCACGAACTCCTTAAAAAATAAAGAATTCGTGAGTAAATTTCAAATCAATCAAATGAAAATTTCTAATAATTGGCTTAAAGATTATATCAAAACAGACCTTAACTCGGAGAAAATCAGCGCGTATCTTACCGATATCGGTTTAGAAGTGGAAGGTGTTGATCAATTCGAGAGCGTAAAAGGAAGTCTGGAAGGTATCATTGTAGGCAAAGTTCTGACTTGCGAAAAACATCCGAATGCTGATAAATTGAGCAAAACAACGGTAGATGTTGGCAACGGAAAAATTCTTGAAATTGTTTGTGGCGCGCCTAATGTTGCTGCCGGACAAACTGTTCCTGTTGCTGTAGTCGGGACAAAAATCTACGCCAAAGACGGCAACTCTTTCGAAATCAAAAAAGCAAAAATCCGTGGCGAAGTTTCAGAAGGGATGATTTGCGCCGAAGATGAGTTAGGATTGAGTGATGACCACGCCGGAATTATGGTTTTGGATGAGTCTAAATTTGAAGTTGGAAAGCCTTTTTCTGATTATTTTGAGTTGTCAAATGATGAAGTTTATGAGATCGGACTGACACCGAACAGAACCGATGCAATGTCCCATTATGGGGTTGCGAGAGATTTGCAGGCTTTCGTATCTTCCAATAATCTGAAGTCCGAGTTTATCAAAATCGAATCTGCTCCAATAGTTGTAGAAGGTTCTCATGAATTCAAATTAATTGTAGAAGATTCGGAACTGACTCCACGATATCTGGGTGCTGTAATTGAAAATGTTGAGGTAAAAGATTCTCCGGATTGGCTGATGAACAGATTAAAAGCGATTGGACTTTCTCCCATTAACAATGTTGTAGATATTACCAATTATATTCTTCACGGTCTTGGCCAGCCACTTCATGCTTTTGATGCTAAAAAGATCAGCGGAAAAACAGTGAAGGTAGGAACCGTGAAATCTGATACAAAATTTAAAACTCTAGATGGTGTTGAAAGAACATTGAATGGTTCCGAGATTATCATCAAAGACGGAAAAGATAACCCAATGTGCATTGCCGGAGTTTTCGGAGGTAGCGAAAGTGGCGTTTCTTCTGAAACTAAAACTATTTTCCTGGAAAGTGCTTATTTCAATCCTGTTGCAATTAGAAAAGCTTCCAAGCTTCACGGATTAAATACCGATGCGTCTTTCCGTTTCGAAAGAGGTGTAGATCCTAATAACGCAAGGACAGCTCTGACGCAAGCCATTAAACTGATTGAGGAATTGGCTGGCGGAAAGTTAGTTGGCGAGATATTGGAACACTATCCTGAAAAAATCAAAGACCATTATGTGGTTTTCAGATATTCTAAACTAGACCAGATTCTCGGAACTAAAATCCACAGAGAAAAAATTAAAGAAATATTAAAATCTCTTGATATTCAGATTCTTAATGAGATTCAGAACGGTTTAGAACTTTCTGTTCCGGTTTACAGAGCAGATGTTACAAGGGAAATTGATGTCATCGAAGAAATCTTGAGAATCTATGGTTATAACAAAATTGATGCACCTAAAAAGATCTCTTTTACACCTGTTAAATTGAGTTTTGATGATCAGGATGCTTTGGAAAATTCCTGGGCAAGAACATTACAATCCAATGGTTTCCACGAGGTGATGAACAATTCTCTGCGCTCTGTGAAAGATGAGACCGATGCTGTGAAGCTGTTGAATCCGTTGAGCAACGATTTGGCATTTATGAGAAAGTCTCTTTTAGAAGGTCTTTTGGAAAATACGATTTATAATATCAACAGAAAATCTTCCGACATCAAGTTTTTTGAATTAGGGAAAATTTATCATAAAAAAGAGCAATACGAGGAAAGAAAGCAATTAGCGATTTTGACTTCAGGTAGAGAAGTGGCGGAAAACTGGCTTCAACCAAAAAGCGCAACAAATTTCTATCACTTGAAAGCTTATGTAAAAGTGCTTTTGGAAAAACTGAATCTTGACCTGAAGGAATCTGCTTTGGAGGATGAGCGTTTTGCTGACGCCTTAGAAATCAAATCAGAAGGGAAAACAATTGCCAGATTAGGAAAAGTATCTTCGCAATTACTTAAGGATTTTGATATCAGCCAGGAAGTTTTTTATGCGGAAGTAGAGCTGGAAACTTGCCAGGCACTTAGAGCAAAAGAAAATCTTAAGTTTATTGATATTCCAAAATTCAATAAGATCAGAAGAGATCTCGCTTTACTGGTAGATAAAACTATTACTTATGCTGAATTGTATGAACTGGCAAAATCTAACAAGTCACCTTTCCTGAAGAACATTAATTTGTTTGATGTTTATGAAGGCAAAAATCTTCCGGAAGGTAAAAAGTCTTACGCAATGAGTTTCGAACTTCTTAATGAAGAAAAAACATTGGAAGATAAGGATATAACAGAGGTTATGAATTCTCTCATCAAATCTTTTCAGAAAGAATTCAATGCTGAATTGAGATAACAAAAAATGCCGCTTAAAATTTTAAGCGGCATTTTTTATTAATTTTTAGATTTAAAATCGGCAAGAATTAATTTAATATTCTGAAAAGTGGATGGAATAATTGCAGTTTCTATTTCGGCCTCATTTTTCCAGCTAACTTCATTGATGCCTTCTTCTATCTGAGGTTTTGGCGTTTCTTTTCCGTTATAAAGCATATGAAACCAATATGTGGTTTTCAGTATTTTTTTGCCGTCTCTCTCTGTATAGATATGATAAGTAGAGTTTATGAAATCTTTCAGCTGCAGATCAGAAATCCCACATTCTTCTTCAACTTCTCTCACAGCAGCCACTTCACGAGATTCGCCGGGTTCAATTTTTCCTTTCGGCAGATCCCATTTTCCGAGCCTGTGGATAAAAAGAATTTTATTGTCTGAGTTTTGGACGATTCCTCCGGCAGCATCTATTTTTTTGAAAAAATTCCCGAAATCAGACCATAGCTTTTCAATATCAGAATGATAAATATTCAGACCTTGCGATGCAGTATTTTCAAGAAGATCAATCGCGAAGTCGAAACTATGCGTGCCATCATAATTCAGTATTTTAGGGCTGTTTTGCGGCTCCGAGCTCAAAATTAATTTTTTTTCATTGATAAAAACTTTATACATTTGTAAGGCTTTTAATATTAATTACAAAAATATAAAAATGAATTTAGAAGGACGAAAAATAATTGTAAATAAATCTTCATCAGAATTGGCGTCGATGCTTAAAAATCCTCAGGATTATAAAGATCTGATGCCGGAAAGTCTGCAGAATTTCGAAGCCAGAGAAGATGGTTTCAAATTTGGGTTGAAAGGAATGCCGGAAATCGCTTTAAAAATTGATAATGTTTCTGAAAAAGAAGTGGTTTTGAAATCAGCCAGTTCAAGCCTGGATTTTGCACTTACTGGAACTATGAATCCTGTAAACG
>JAEXJU010000002.1 GCA_023448955.1 Bacteroidota bacterium | reverse complement strand
GTGCCAATAATGCCTTCATTCAGAGCATATTCCACATTGGCAGAATAGACCTGAGATTTTTCAGGAGCTGGCAACTTTCTTACAGCCAGATAATCACCCAGCCCAGTCCCGACATACTGGAAAACGCGGCCGTTATTGGTAGATTGCTGTAACTGATAATCACCTTTTCCGCTTCCAAAATACGTAAAAGCTACTTGATAAAGCTTCTGAGTCTGATCTGTTGAAAATTCATAATGAAATGTTTCGCCTGTGAAAACACGCTTGTAAAGTATTTTATTGACGTCGTATTCGGTTTCTACTCCGGAAGATGCAAACATAGCATCAGGCTTATTGCCGGCATTTACGAGTGTCTGCTTGTCTTCATCACTCAGATTGAGAGATAATGGTGCGTTTTTATTATCATTTTCCATAAACCAGCTGAATCCTGCCTTTAGCTTTTCACGCTGATGCCTGATGCTTCCGGTAATCAGAAATCTGGTGTAATTCCGGTTAGTATAATTGTAGGATACATTAATGAAGTTCTGCTTATAAATAGGACGAAAACTTGTGAATGTAATCTCTCCTGTATTATAATTAATAGTATAATCCTGATTTTCGCCGCGTTTCATAAGTATTCCGTCAATATAAACCTGCTCTGATCCGGAAATGATGGTGATGAACAACTCGCCATTCTTTCCGGTGAGTCTGTACGGACCCTGGTTTCCCTCGATGCCCTGAAAGCGCATCCGGAAAAATTCACTTCTAGCAACACCGCCGGAAACATCCACAAAAGTCTTATTGCCGTTCTTTTCCCAATTTGTAAGGAATTGCAAACCCATACTTCTTCTTTGATAACGCCCAAAGTAGGTGCTTTCATCATTCAGATCCAGATGGCCGGCCCGGATGATACTGTGGTTTTTGATATTGAGCTGAAGGTATATTTTATCAAATTCCTGCAAAGTCTGTGTGTAACCATCTGCCTGGACCGGAAGATTATGATCTGAAATAGAAGCCAAAATAGAAACATCAGGACTCAGCTTTCCGGAAATCTGCATATCCATAGAACTCTGGACCGATGATCCTTGGTTATTGCCAAACGTGATCCCACGAATAATGGAACCTTTCGAGTTGAGCTCACCCAGGATTCTTTTTTTGTCATTTTTTACAAGAACTTCTTCATCATAAACAACACGGTTTTGCTTTTTTATAAAATCAAGCGTGTCTTTGGTGAAAAAGTCTTTGTTGATTCTGGAAATAATGACGCTGTCTTTTTTTATGGAATCTTGAGGAATATTAGGATTCTTCCAGCTGAAAATCTGTGCATTAATCTGGATTATTGCACAGAATATATAGACTGTTAGAAAAATTTTACTTAACTTCGGCACCCTTTTCCTTATTAGGTGTAAATGTAATGATAAAAGGTTACAGGCGAATTAACAATAATTTAAAACGTAGAAACCATTCGTAAAATTATAGTTAATATTAAAAAATTATCTTTGCCTTCGGTAATACGAAACAATTTTAAATTTATATAAAATGACAAAATTTTATTCTTTATTGGCAGCAGTGGCTGTATCAACCAGTATTTTTGCGCAGACAAAAACAGTAACAATCAATACAACCAATATTGGCGGTACTGCTGTACTTGGAACCAGTAATTATAATAGTGGTGCTGAAAGAACCTGGACTACCAATGGTATCAGCTTTGGCGGTAAAGCTATTACAGGCAACAATACTAACACACCTGCTGCAGGTAATGCTCAAGGTTCATTGATCCAGATGCAGGCAAACAATGGTGTTATCTATAATACAAGTGCATTGCCGGGCAAAATTGTAAGTGTGACATTAGTGTCAGCAGGGACAGCTCAGGTTTCTACATTCCAAGGTGGAAGCGCCAGACTTGTAAATGCAACGGCAGCAGATTATACGGTAACTGGTGGGACTGCTGTAGGTGCAGCGTCTTCAACAGGATGGACTGCAACTGATTTTGCTGGAACAGATTACAAATTTTTCGCTTTGAAAAGAGGTGCAAACGCATCGTATGTTTCATCAATTGTAATCGAGTATGAAGATCCTACAATGGCAGTGGTGGATGCATCTAAAGCAAAAGCCAATTTAGTTAAGAATACAATCGTTTCCAACGAAATTATTTTTGGCGCATCTGCGAAAGTATCAGTTTATAATATGGCTGGTCAGGTTGTAAAAACTGCAGAAGTTTCAGAAAATTCTAAGCTGGATGTTTCTTCATTGGCAAAAGGAAGCTACATCGTATCAGGAGTTGTAAACGGACAAGCGGTTTCTCAAAAAATTATCAAGAAATAATTATTTTCTCCAAATGATTTAAAACGCTGCTATTTGCAGCGTTTTTTTATATGTTTAATTAGAACACTAAGTTAATATGATTTAAAGCAGACTTAACATTTGGTTTTATTAATATGATTACCTTTGTGACAAATAAGTGTAAACAAAATTGGATTGAAGAATGTTAAATTTTAGTAGTGAAAAATTTTGCAACTTCGATCAAAACGTGACAATTTAATGTATAAATGTTAAAAAATAAATAAAATTTTGACAGATATTTTTTTTTATTAACTTAGCATCCCTTTACAATAAGAAGAAAAAACAATTTTAAACTTTAATAAAATGAAAAAAATCTTTACTATTTTAAGTGCTGCAGCAGCAATGACAGTTTCAGCACAAACTAACCTTTTTGCTGGTTCTGATTTTAATGATTGGACTGCTTTCGAATCAAGCTTAGGCTTCGCTCTTAAGTCTGGCGAACAAAGTACAACTGGTGGTGTTGGTGGAACTGGGGCATTGAAAATTACAGACAATACAACCACATCAAACATTTATGTGATGACAGCTAATAAAAACATGAATGTAGCAGGAATTAATTATATAACATTGAAGGTGAAAGGTGTTTCTGGTGGAGTTTCTTTCAATGCTGGAGATGGAACAGCTACCGGAAGTAAGTATTTCAACGTTCCTGCAGGTACAACTGGAAATGTTACTCTGACTGCTACGGGAGCGAATGCCTATACAGGTAGTATCAACGCTAATGATTGGGTTACTATTACATTGGATCTTACTGGTGTATCTTGGGGGTCAACTCCAGCTTTTTCTATAAAGTTACAAAAGAGTTCAACAAATGCATTGTTCGTAGATGATATCAAAGGCTATACTACACTAGCAGTTGCAGATTTTGCAAAAAATAATTCTACTTTAGTTAAAAACACTGTAGTTGGAGAATCTATCGCTTTCGCTAAGAATGCTGATATCCAGATCATCAACGCTGCTGGTCAGGTTGTAAAATCTGCTAAGGTAACAGAAGGTTCTACACTTAATGTGTCTTCTCTTGCAAAAGGAATGTACATTGTAACTGGTACTGTAAACGGAGAGAAAGTATCTCAGAAAATCGTTAAAAACTAATTGTAGTTTTTCTTAGAATATTCAAGGCTTCCTTTTGGAAGCCTTTTTTTTGTTTGACGAGATAATAATAAATAAAAGTTCTATAGCCCGTTTATGTTAATTTGAATTATTTTAGAACACCCCTCTTCTAAGGTTGTTAATCAGTGCTCCCAGATTAAGAATCAGTGTATAGCGGATTCTGCGTCCATAATCTTTAAAGCCGGGCTCAAATCCCAAGCTTGAAGCTACAGGGAAATAGATCTCCAGAAAATCAGGAACTACTTTTACCTTCACCCCGGAATCCCAGATAAACTCTGCCTGTCTCGTCTTATTTTTATAAATGCCGGCATCTGCATACAGGTTAAACCATTTCCATAAGTGTGAATCTACATTGACACTTGTAATAAACTGATTGACCGAGGTATTAAAAAATGATTTAAAACCACCTTCAGCTAAGATAAACTGCTGGGATAAAATTCCGGATGTGGCACTTTGACCCAAAAGCCCGTAGGAAAAACTGTAATTAGATACTCTGGAAATTCCGTAATTGAATAAAGAATTTTTAGTGTCATTTCTCAGGAAATAACCGGCAAATAGCCTGAAGCTGACCTTTTTATCCTTTGCAAATTCCCAGCGGTAAAATGCTTCAGCAGAAATTTTCTGAAAATCTTCCATCCACTGGAAATTGGTTCCGATATATTTTTCGTGGATCAGCCTGTTGTCAGAATAAGAATAACCAATGTTCCAGAGATTATATTTAGAGTATTGATTATTAAGGATCATCAGTGGTGTAAGCTCTCTTTCATAGTAATTATATGAAAAGTATAAACTCCTGCCAATGGCACTCCTCGGATTCTTTTGAAAATCAAAGGAGGTTCCTGCGCCAAATCTTTTATAAGCCAAATCATTATCATAATGAAAATATGAACCCGATACACCAAAGTTCCATCTTCTGAAGAAACTGTTTGGAGGCAGAATAGAGTAGTTCAACGCTCCGGATCCTGTAAGCTTGCCCGTTCCCGTGCTGTAATATGGTGTCACCGAATAATCAAATTTCTGATCGAATATTCCCTGGTTTTTAAAATTTAGTCCAAGCAGCACTTTATCATAGGCATTGAAAGTAAGACGGGGAGTCAGGAAAATCTCGTTGTATTCCGGATTTTGAATATCTTTTATAAGTTTTAATCGAATCTTTTTCGCATTAGAAAATAAACCTTTTGTGTAGATATAATTATCTCTGTAATTGGTTTCAGGAAAGATATAATCATCATTCAGAACGATCTTGTAAATACTATTATTTGGAATTGAAACGGAATCTTTGCTGACCTCATTTTTACTTTTCCAGAAAGTATTTTTGCCGCCTTCTCTTGTCTCGGATTGTATTTTCAGAGGAATTAGATCGGCATTTCTGGATCGCAGATGAACATTATAATTCTGATTTTTTTCCTTAATACTTTTCAGGTTAAAATTGACTCTGTGTTTTTCATTCATCATTCGTTCTAAAAAATCAGAGTTGCCATCTGTTGCTTTTTCCAATGCTTTCAGAAATTCTGAACCGGCTAACTTTTTCTGGTAATTGGAAGAAAGATAATTCTTTAGAAACAAATCGAATTGTTCCGAGCCTTGATATTCAGAAATGTAATTAAGTAAACTTCCGGTTTCAAACTGGCTAATGGCTGTTGTATTGAAATTACTGAGCTGATGATAAGGCGTTGTAATTTTCTGATCCAGATTCTGAGTGTAAATGTAATGATAAGCTAGTCCATAACGTTCAGACAGCTTCAGTTTAGATGCGTGAAAAACTTTTAACGGTTTGATCCCAAGTATTTTAACGTTATCGGGAAGATTTCCCAGTAATAGATGATTCGGATAAAACTTTTTAAGGTACTGAATTTCTAGATGAGATTTTATGCCGTTTTTTAACCAGTGATCATTAGTTTTATTGGTGATGAGGCTTTCTTCCGTGATTTTTTTTGATAACAGGCTGAAATAATCAAGGTCAGCCTTTTCATAATCTGTAAAAAGCTGGTATTTGAATTTCCAGAATTTAATATCATCAATACCAAAAAACTCTTCTTTGTTAAGAAATTTTTGAGTGATAAAAATATTTTCCGGCAGGTTTCCGGTTTTACTTTTGAGAAAACTAAGATGATTGACCAAAACAGGCTCAAGTATTTTCTGTTGATATTCAGAAATCTCATAACCGAGTTGAATATTGACTTTTTGCCCATCAATTTCAGGCTGAAAGTCAGGATAATTTTTTTTTGAAAGCTGAAATTCCGGATCGATAATTGAAATGCCTGAAAATCCGGATTCCGAATGTCTTGCCAGGTTGGAATAGCATTTCCAGCTTTCCGGAAGCGTAAAGTCAATATTCCAGAATGATCCTGCATTGCCTGTTTCTTCTGTATCTCTGTAGAAATTGTTGCTTTGATTTTCGTCTTCAAAAGTTTCCGGTACCAGAAAAAAATACTTTAGCAAAATATGATTCACGTCTATTCCGTAGCCGGTAAATCTGGCGTCAGGCAAACGGATCTGATAATTCAGTGAAATCTTTATTCTTTCTCCAGGATTTAGTGATTCAGATAGAGGAATATAAATATTTTCCTGATTTTTATTGAGCACTTCTGAAAAGTTATTTCCGTAGGAATATTGAAGGCTTTCCAGTTTTCCGAGCTGGTCTTCTTTTGCGAAATATAGATCCTTTTTACGATCTTCTACTTTTCTTTTAAGAAGGTATGTTTTTCTGTTCTGATATGCTGCAACCCAATTCAGAAGTTTGATTTGGTTAATTGCTTTTTGATGAGGATTGTGATAAATAAGAACCTGTTCAACAGAGATCGTTTTCTGATCCTCATTCAGTTTGGCGTGGATTGAAATACTATCTCGCTGCGCGTTTGCAGAGAAATAAAAAAAGCATAAAGTCAGGCACAAAAAAAATCGCTTCATCAAAAATAATCAGTATCTAAAACTACTAATTTTTTCCGATGAATATTAATTTTCGATTGTTAATTTTTTTTGATTAATCCGATAGTTATACGTCTTCGATAGTTTCATAGTGAGATTAGAATTAAAAACCCTTTCAAAAAATATGAAAGGGTTTTATGAATTTAAATTTTTACAAAGAATCCTGGTATGCTTTCCAGCCTTCGTTTTTGTAACGCAAAGCTTCCTGTTCAGGCTCATCAGCTTTATAAATTCCGCGGCCTACAATGATAAAGTCTGTTCCATAATTCGAGATGACGTGTTCCGGAGAATTATATTGCTGGCCTTTGCTGTCATCAGTAGTTCCTAGGTTTACGCCCGGTGTAAACAACAGGATATTATCAGGAACTTGGTTCTGCGCCACACAACCGATAATGCTAGGATGATTTTCAATAATTTTCATAGCCTCTTCACGATAATGCGAATCAGTTAAAGTTCCTTCGGAAGACATTCCCAAAATCGCAACAACACCCACATTCATAAAGCAATCCAGGCTTTTGCTTCCGCCAATAACGTGGGATGTTACCAGATCTGCCCAGTTGGAAATTTTATACGTGCCATAGGAAAACTGTAATTCCTGTGTATTTCCGATGTCCGCAAATTTCCGGTCTTCCATTAGAAGGAAGTTATGTTTTGTTGCCAGGTCTTTTAGCGGAAGAATGGTTTCATCAGCATCAAAATCGTTCAGGATGTCAATGTGCGTTTTAAGTGCGACAATGTGAGGGCCAACAATATCAGCAAAATCTAACAACTCTTTTGTTGTGATAAAATCTGCAGATGCAATCAGGTTTGATCTTTTGTCGATAGCAATTTCAAGAATTTTCCTGGCGAAAGAATGTTCCGCAGCTTCCAGTTTCTGTTCGTAAGACAAACGTTTTTTTTCTTCAAAAACAACTTGGTTTCCATCTACAAAATCTTTGATTCTTGCCACTTCATCATCATCAATGTAATTCACTTCTTTCAAGATCTCGACCACTTCAGAAATGTTAAAAAGCGAATGAACATTGTAGCCTTTTTGTTCCAGTTTTTCTTTTCCTCCTTGTTGTCTGTCAAGAACTACAACAATATCAGATACTTTGATGCCTTCATTTTCCACTTCGTCTATAGTTTCGACCAAAGATTTTCCGGAGGTGATGACATCCTCTACCAAAAGACAGTTTTGTCCTTTTTCATAAATGCCTTCAATGAGTTTTTTGGTACCGTAAGCTTTAGCTTCTTTTCTCTTGATGATGAGAGGCAGGTAGCTTTCCAGAGACATAGCTGTAGCCATAGGAAGTGCCGCATAAGGAACACCGCAGATGATGTCAAAATTATCCAAAGGGAGCATTTCCAACAGATAATGAGCCAGCTCTTTCAGGATTTTCGGGTCAGAAGCAAGCGGACGAAGATCGACATAAAAAGGACTTTCGATCCCGCTTTTTAGTGTAAATCGCCCAAACTTGATAATCCCGAGCTTATAACACTCGAGGAAGAATTCTTTTTTACTTTTCATTGATTTTCTTAGATTTCTACAAATTTAATAAAATTTATCCGAGAGCTTGCCCTGTCAGATGTAAGGCTGCTTCAAAATTGTTATCTTCGTAAAAATTATAATTAAAAAATGAGAAGAAACATAGCTTTACTTTTTGTTCTTTTTTCTTTTGTCTTTTTCAATGCCCAGATTGAAGAAAAAAAACTGGATGAATTGATCCAAAATTCTCTTAAAACATTTGATGTTCCGGGGATGTCTGTGGGAATCGTGAAAGACGGAAAACTGATTTATGCCAAAGGTTTTGGTGTCCGTTCACTAAAAAATAATCAGCCGATGGATGCTAATACTTTGGTCGGGATTGCTTCTAACAGTAAAGGTTTTACGTGTACGGCGCTTGCTATTTTGGCAGATGAAGGCAAGCTGAACTGGGATGATAAAGTCACAAAGTATATCCCGGAATTCCAGATGGCAGATCCTTATGTTTCTCAGAATGTGACAATAAAGGATTTGGTAACACACAGAGCAGGATTGGGTTTAGGACAGGGCGATCTGATGTTTTTTCCGGAAGGCGGCAATCTGACAGTCAATGATATTGTTCATAATGTCAGATACCTAAAACCTGAAAATCCGTTCAGGACGACTTTGGATTACAATAATATTATGTTCATTGTTGCCGGAGAGGTAATACACAGAGTCTCCGGGCTGCAGTGGGCAGATTTTATAGAGCAGAGAATTATGAAACCTGTTGGAATGACGGCTAGTTTCGGTTCTTATAACCGTGCAAAAAGTTCTCAGAATATTATTGATGCTCACGCTCCGGTAGAGGGAAAAGCTGTTGCTGTTCCTCACGATTGGAATGAAACGGCGAATGCCGCAGGCGGCATAATGAGCAACATTCAGGATATGACGACTTGGGCTAACTTTCTTCTGAATGGATTTGTGACTAAAGACGGCAAACGTTTGGTTTCTGAGAAAAATGCCCACGAATTGTGGAGCCTTCAGATTCCGGATAAAGTTGGGATTACTTCGCCTTATGATACACATTTTTACGGCTATGGTTTAGGCTGGTTTTTAAGCGATGTGAAAGGTCATTTGCAGGTTCAGCATTCGGGAGGTCTGATAGGAACGGTGACGCATTTTACATTGATTCCTGACCTGAAACTGGGAATTGTAGTGCTGACGAATCAACAATCAGGTGCAGCCTTTTCTACAATTACAAATTCAGTTAAAGATGCTTACTTAGGAGTTTCTAACCGTGATTGGCTGAAAATCTATGGTGACAGAAGCAAGAAAAATGAAGAAACTTTTGAAAAACAAAAGAAAGAGGTTTATGATAAGGCATCAAAGTTTAGACTTGATTTGAAAGATGATCAGTTCATCGGTTGGTATAAAGATGACTGGTTCGGTATTGTTGAGGTTTCCAAACAAGGGAAAGGCTACAGAATTATTTCTAAATCTTCGCCAAGACTGAAAGGTGATCTGATTCCGTATTCAGCAAATGCTTTTGTAGCAAAATGGGATGACAGAAGCTATGATGCTGATTCATTTTTCATTTTGAATTTTGACGAAAATGGAAAAGCGGTTTCTGCGAAAATGAAACCAATCTCTGATGTGACTGACTTTAGTTTTGATTTTGAGGATCTGGATTTGAAGAAGATTAATTAAGATTTTAATAGAACCCCTTCAGAGTTTCAAACTCTGAACGGGTTTTTAGCTTTAAGTGATTTAGTTAAATTAATTTATGTTTACTAAAAACCATAAAACCGAAATCTCCGAAAAAGGATTCACTATCATCAATAATATTTTCTCAGATGAAGAAATCAATCAAATCATTAATATGATTGAATCTATTGATACTTCGAAAGAAACATTCAGGAAGTCTGAAGACCTTTTTGCGATAAGACAATTTTTGAAAGAAGTTCCCGAAAGTCATCCATTCATCTTTAATGATAATATTAAGAAAATCATTAACGATGTTTTTGGAAACGATTATTTCGTGGTAAAAAGTATCTATTTTGATAAGCCTGAAAAATCCAATTGGTATGTTGCTTATCATCAGGATTTGAC
>JAEXJU010000344.1 GCA_023448955.1 Bacteroidota bacterium | reverse complement strand
GCATAGGCATATCGCAAGCCACAACCAGCCACGCATCATTCGGTTTTTTTCTAAAAGCAGAAAGTAACCCGCCTGCAGGGCCAATATTTGGAAACACATCATTTATCGTTTGATAATTCGGATCAATATTACCTACCTGATCCTGCCGGCAAGAGATATAAACCTTTTTACAAAATACAGCTAAAAGATCAGCAAGAAAATACCGTTGTTCTTTTCCGTGCCAATGGATTCTGTCTTTTGGTGAACCCATTCGTACACTCATCCCTCCAGAAAGTATTAAACCATTGAGAACAGGAACATCATTTAGTTTTGATATCATCTTTTATATACTCATTCTTATTGTAAATATACTTAATGTATACAAATTAACCACTTTTATAAATTTACTTAAAACTCCGAATCAATCCTTAATTCAAAATAATTTAGTTCATATCTATTTTTATAAAATCTTTTCAATTCACAGAAAATTTAGCCGGTTATTGAAGTTGGTTACACATTTGTATTGCAATTTGTAATAACCCAATTGTAATACCAGATATCTTACAAATTTTTTTGATTGCCAATTTTACTGACTATTCTGACATTATGTGCAGTGAATTTGTTAATTATGAATCTGATATATGGCAATAGGATCATAGTTATAAATATAAAAACACTACCTTTATCAGGATACAATCTAAAAGTACTATGGAAAGAAAAGAACAATACAGCAGGAGGTCCTTTCTGAAAATTTCCGGACTGTTGGCTGCTTTTGCAGCGGTGCCGGTTTCTGTTAAAGCTTTTTATCAGGATGTGAAACAATTTCTTATTCCTAAGAAGAATGTTTCCAGAATTACACTCTCTGTCAATAAAACGAGCCATACTTTGTATGTTGACACCCGCACTACGGTTTTGGATTTTGTCCGGGAACAGCTGAATCTCACTGGATCCAAAAAAGGTTGCGACCACGGACAATGTGGTGCCTGCACCATTCATATTGATGGGGAAAGGGCTTTGGGTTGTCTGACGTTAGCATCGATGGCGCAGGGAAAAGAAATCACAACTATAGAAGGCTTGGCAACGAAAGGAGAATTGCACCCGATGCAAAAAGCTTTTATAGAATGCGACGGTTTTCAATGTGGTTACTGCACGCCCGGACAAATTATGTCTGCCGTAGCTTGCGTAAAGGAAGGTCATACCAATTCTGTAGAAGAGATAAAAGAGTATATGAGTGGCAATCTTTGCCGATGTGGAGCCTATAACGGTATTGTTCAATCTATCCAAAAAGTAGCAGCAAGATGAGACCATTTAATATCCAAAAAGTAGATTCCTTAGCCGATATTCCGCAAATAAAATCGGTGAACAAGCAAGTCATTGCAGGCGGTACCAATCTGGTAGATTTGATGAAGAAAAATGTAGTCCAGCCAGATACACTGATTGACATCACTTCTGCATTATCAAAAAAGATTAGTTTTAAAAAAGAGATTTTACAAATTGATGCTTTAGCTTCCAACACTCAAGTCGCAAATGATAAAGTTGTGATGGAAAAGTTTCCTCTCATTTCTAAAGCTATTTTAGCCGGAGCATCTCCTCAAATCAGG
Organism: Bacteroidota bacterium; assembly: GCA_023448955.1. Classification (GTDB taxonomy): domain Bacteria; phylum Bacteroidota; class Bacteroidia; order Flavobacteriales; family Weeksellaceae; genus Epilithonimonas. The sequence goes on along the minus strand of JAEXJU010000344.1, from coordinate 3,941 downwards.
AATATGGCTAGTTCTGCCGGAAATCTTTTGCAGCGCACACGTTGTCCATATTTTTATGATGTTACCACTCCTTGTAATAAAAGAAAACCAAACAGCGGCTGTAGCGCCTTAGAAGGTAATAACAGAATGAGCGCTATAGCAGGATATAATGAACAGTGTGTTGCCGTACATCCTTCGGACTTTTGCGTTGCTCTGGCTGCATTGGATGCTCAGGTGATTTCGACAACAGAAGACGGGAATGAAATAATTACACCCTTCAAAGACTTTCACAAGTTGCCCGAAAATACACCTTGGCTGGATAATACTTTACCAAAAAATGCAATTATTACAAGTATCCAAATACCTTCGAATAGATTTGATAAACATAATGCGTACGTAAAAATAAGAGACAGGACGTCTTATGCCTTTGCCTTGGTTTCAGCGGCTGCTGCGCTTGAAATGAATGGAAATACCATTTCTAAAGCGAGATTGGCTTCAGGAGGCGTCGCTCATAAGCCTTGGCGGTGGTATAACGCTGAAAAATTCTTAGAAGGAAAATCTGCAACGGAAGATGTTTTTGAGGAAGCTGCAAAATTGGCTACGAAAGATTTAAAACCGTTATCAGAAAATGGCTATAAAATCCCGATGCTTCAGGGTGCGATAGTCACGGCATTAAAAAATTGTGTAAATCTTTAATGGTAACGTCAACTGAAAATTAAAAAATTATGGGATTACTTGAAATACTCAATTTTAAAAATAAAAAACCTGAAGGCCGTGTCGAGGGTGTCGAAAAAGTCACCGGAAGCGGTAAATATTCTGCGGAGTACGAAGTGAAAAATATGTGTTATGGTGTTTTGGTGGGCAGTACGATTCCTTCTGGTATCATAAAATCAATATTTATTGATAATGCTAAAAAAGTAGAAGGCGTTATTGATGTGATTACTCATCTTAATAAGCCAGAAGTACCCGCATTTTCCAGCAAAGAAAAAATAAAAGAAGCGAAATTTTCCTTACCCGTTTTCCATACGGATGAAATATATTTTAAGGGACAGCCTATAGCCTTGGTGATTGCGGAAACATTAGAAGACGCAACATTTGCAGCATCTCTCGTAGAAGCGGAGTATGTAAAAAGCAAATTCAACGTTGATTTTGATTCTGCTAAGGATTCCGTTCCTCTTAAAGAAACAGGAAAACAAAGAGGCAGTCAAGAAATTATAGATAATTTGGAACATACGGTAGATTCTCAATACAATATTAAAGCAGATGTCCACAATCCGATGGAAATGCACGCTACCATTGCGCATTGGACTGCTGATGATAAACTTCGGCTATACGATAAGAATCAAGGTGTCAATAACGTTCAGAAGACTTTTGCAAAACTTTTCAATCTAGAGCAAAAAAATATTGAGGTCTTTAGTGAATTTGTTGGTGGAGGTTTCGGTTCAGGATTGGAGGTATGGCCTCATACTCTGGCCGCTGCTCTGGGAGCAAAAAAAGTAAACAGGCCGGTTAAATTGATGCTAACACGTCCACAAATGTTCGCTGGGACTGGCTACAGACCTGCATCTTGGCAAAGAGTGAAACTAGGTGCAGATCGGTCAGGCAATCTTTTGAGTATAATACATCAGGCAAAAAACGGTACTTCTGTATTCCAGAATTTCAATGACAATATCACAGGCGTAACACGTTTGATCTATAAGTTTCCTAATCTGAAAACAGAATCCGCAATCGTTCCTCTGAATCTGAGTACACCAACTTGGATGAGAGGACCTGGTGATTGTACTGGCGTCTTTGGTCTGGAATCAGCTATCGACGAAATAAGTTATAAATTGCATATGGATCCGGTGGAATTGCGGTTAAAGAATATTTCCCTGGAAAAGCATCCTGAATCAGGTTTGCCTTGGTCAACGCATTTCTTGGACGAAGGTATAAAAATGGGTGCTGCGAAGATTGGCTGGAACAATAGAAAATCGACACCCGCTATGGTTACTGAGGGTGACTGGTATATCGGTTACGGTATGGCGGTCGGAATGTGGAATGCCGGCAGGCAGGAGGCCAAAGCTGCAGTAGTCTTAAATAAAAACGGAGATCTAACCGTTCAGACCGCAATGACCGATATCGGAACAGGTACAGGAACCGGAATGCAGAATATTGCTCACGAAATCACTGGGATACCTAAAGAGAAGATAAGTATTGAATTGGGAAATTCTACACTCCCGCCTGCACCAAGTCAGGGAGGAAGTACAGGGTTATCTTCAGTTAGTGGTGCTGTATTTGATGCCAGCAACCAATTAAAATTAAAGGTTGCGGAATATGCTTCTGTAATAGAAAACAAGTTTAAAGATGCTAAACTTGAAAATATTGTCCTTAGCGACAAAGGTATCAGCTTACAAAACGGTGTTACAAAGACCTTAAAATATGAAGAACTGTTCGAAAAAAATAATATCTCTGAAATAAAAATTGAAGTTGCATCAAAACCTGGAAGCGAGAGACAGAAATATGCATTCGGTTCCTCTGCTGCACACTTTTGCAAAGTAAGGGTGAATAAAAGAACAGGAAAGGTTAAGATTGATAAAATGGTGGTAGTCGCTGATGGCGGTAAAATAATTAATAGTCAGGCAGCGGCCAATCAAATGTCCGGAGCTGCAGTTGGAGGGATTGGTATGACTTTGATGGAAGAAAATCTTATTGACCACAAGTTGGGAACATTGATTGGAAATGACCTGGCTGGCTATCATTTTGCCGTGAATGCAGATGCTCCGATTATAGATGTTGATTTTATTCATAAACCGGATCCAAACATCAATCCATCTGGTGCAAAAGGTCTCGGTGAAGTCGGAATCATAGGAACGGCACCAGCAATCGCCAATGCAATATATAATGCAATTGGTCTGAGAATGAGAGATCTTCCGATTACGCCGGATAAAATTCTAATGGCAATGAATCGATAACAGTTAGTTAAGGCAGAGATCAATGAAAGAGATTAATGATATATTAAAATCCTACCGTGAGGCATTGTCAAACGGTAAGAAAACAGCTCTTGCCACAGTGGTAAAAGTGGAAGGATCATCCTACAGACAACCCGGAGCAAAAATGCTCGTTACGGAAGACGGTATGTTAACTGGTGCCATAAGTGGTGGATGTCTTGAGGGTGACGCACTCCGAAGAGCTCTACTCGCCATCAATCAGAAACACAATAAACTGATTACTTACGATACCAGTGATGAGAGCGTTCAGGAATTTAGTGTACAACTTGGCTGTAATGGAATTGTCTATATTCTTTTTGAATATATTGACGACAGTGACCTCAATAATCCAATAAAACTTCTTGAAAAGTCTGCTGAATCTCGTGATGCGTGTGTAATAGCTACACGTTTTTCACTTAATAGGAACGCTGATCAGATAGGAACTTTTTTACTTTACAGAGGTATTGATGATGGCGTTTCTGAAAACGAAGATTTAAAATTTAGCTTAGAGGAAGTTTTGCAGAAAAGAACTTCTGCCCTCAATGATTTTATTTTTGAAGATACCAAACAGTCTGTGTTGCTGCAATACATACCATCTCCGGTATCTCTGTTAGTCGTAGGAGCTGGCAATGATGCAAAACCAGTTGTTGCAATTGCAGACCTGCTCGGCTGGGAAGTCACTGTTGGAGAGGGAAGAATAACACACGCTACTACCAAAAGATTTCCTGAAGCAAAAAAAGTCATCGTCGCAAAAGCTGAAGAATTGCTTAATGATTTTATTGTGGATGATAGAACATTTGTTTTGCTGATGACACATAATTACCATTACGACCTGCAAGTTCTGAAATTACTTTTAAAAACGGATTGTCCCTATATTGGCACTTTGGGACCAAAGACAAAGCTGATCAGGATGATCAGTGACTTGAATGATGAGGGAATTATTGTGAAAGATCAGGATATGAAACGTATCTACGGTCCCATTGGTCTGGATATTGG
>JAEXJU010000169.1 GCA_023448955.1 Bacteroidota bacterium | reverse complement strand
GTGCAACTACAGAAAACCCAAGTTTTGAAGTCGTTTCCGCCCTTCTGTCGCGCTCACAGGTTTACATTCTGAAGTCGCTTTCTTTTGAAAAGCTGGAAGAATTGGCAAATATTTCTATTGATAAATATAATGAAATCAATAACACAAAGTTTTTTCTTGAAGAAAAACAAGCCTTTATCCAATATTCAGGTGGTGATGCCAGAAAGCTTATTAATTCTATTGAGCTTGTTCTTAATCAGTTTAAATCTGCTAAGAAAAATAAAATCACCAATAAAGATGTACTTTCTGTTTTGCAGGAGAATATGGCACTTTATGATAAAAATGGAGAACAACATTATGATATCATTTCGGCATTTATTAAGTCAATGCGAGGTTCTGACCCAAACGGTGCGGTTTATTGGCTTGCAAGGATGCTGGTTGGCGGTGAAGATATAAAATTCATAGCAAGAAGAATGGTAATTCTTGCAGCGGAAGATATCGGATTAGCTAACCCAAATGCGCTGATTATGGCAAACAATTGTTTTCAGGCTATAAACGTAATTGGTAATCCGGAAGCCAGAATCATTTTAAGCGAAACAGCTGTTTACCTGGCAGTTTCTCCCAAAAGTAATTCCACTTACAATGCAATAAATGAAGCAATGGCATTTGTAAAAAATACAGGAAACCTTCCTGTACCATTGCATTTACGAAATGCGCCGACGAAGCTGATGAAAGACTTGGACTACGGAAAAGACTATCAATACGCTCACTCCTACGAAGGCAATTTTGTCGATCTGGAATTTTTACCTGATGAAATCCGAGGCACAGCCTTTTATAAACCCGCAAATAACACTACAGAAAAAAAAATCCGCGACCAAATGAAAGAAAAATGGGGAGAAAAATACGATAAATAGGAATCGTTAAAAATTACTAAAAAATACTTTTATAAGGCTGTTCTCGGTTTGTTTTAATATATTTGCGACTCACAGATAACTATGGAACATTTTGAAAGTTGGAAAGATCTGCTCAACCCAGAATTTTATATAAAACTGGGAGGTTTTTGGCTTATTTTATTTATCATTTTTGCAGAAACAGGCTTATTTGTAGGTTTTTTTCTTCCGGGAGACAGCTTGCTGTTTATTTCAGGAATTTACGCGGTGCTGATCATCGATACTACATTCGGATCAACAGGTTCTGATTTTCTTGATACTACAATACTCGCAACAGCAGTTGCAGTTGCAGCCATTATTGGAAACGAAATCGGATACTGGTTTGGTTACAAAAGCGGCCCACTTCTTTATGAAAGAAAAGACACATTTCTATTTAAGAAAAAATATCTTTTCAAAGCGCACGACTTTTTCGAAGATCACGGAACTGTAGCTGTAATTCTTGCAAGATTCCTACCGATTGTGAGAACTTTCGCACCCATAGTTGCCGGAATTGTAAAGATGGATAAGAAAAAATTCTTCTTTTATAACGTTGTTGGAGCTATTTCCTGGTCATTTACTATGATTTTTGCTGGTCATTATCTTGATAAACTTTTTATGGATCAGTTTGGTATTGATCTTAAAAAGAAACTTGAGCTCATTGTTTTGGTTATCGTTTTAGTGACTACGCTTCCTATTATTATCAAATTCTTTTTCACTAAAGACAAAGAAAGACCAACACAGGAATAATACTCACAAAAATTAATTATAGAATAGTATAAAACCGGAATTATTTCCGGTTTTTGTTTTTTGCAGAAGCTTGGAATCAAATTTGTTTAACAGTAATCAACACTAAATAAAATATTATGATATCAGAAGATAATCGCAACGAGCAAGAAAGAAAGTTAAGAGAAATGGATTATAATCCTGGCGAGGATATTTTTAACCGTGAAGAGCATATTCCTATAGATGGTGATGGTAATCCAATAAAAAATCCAAGTCAGGTGAATGACGAAATGCCTTTTGGGCTAGATGTTCCCGGTGCTGAAGATGATGACAACTTTGAACAGATTAACAGTCAGCTGCCGGATGAAGAAAATAATTATTACAGCACAAGTGACAATGAAGATGATCATGAAGAAGAAAACGAAGATCTGATCTGAATCAAATGAGAGATATAGGCTACCTAAAAAGGTAGCCTTTTATTTTGCTCATAAATTATGTATTGGAACATCTCATTAATTAAAATGCAAGTCGTAAATTTGTAAAAATTAAAAAATTCAATTTATGTCTAAAGCCATTTCTAAGGTTCCTGCCGTTATCAATGAACCTGTAAAATCTTACATCCCCGGTTCTGAAGAGGTAAAAAGCCTGATTGCCACTTACAAAAAAATGTGGAGTGAAAAAACCGAAATCCCAATGATAATCGGTGGAAAAGAAGTAAAAACAGACAAAAAAATAAAACTTAGCTCACCTCAGGATCATCAGCACGACTTTGGTTTTTACTATGAAGGTGATATGTCTCACGTAGACAATGCCATTGAAGCAGCCCTTGCTGCAAAAGCAAAATGGAACGCTCTGGGATGGGAACACAGAGCTTCTATTTTTCTTAAGGCTGCCGAACTGTTAGCAGGACCTTACAGAGATATAATCAATGCTGCTACTATGATTGGGCAGTCTAAAAATGTTCATCAGACAGAAATAGATGCGGCTTGCGAATTCATAGACTTTCTGCGCTTCAATGTGGAGTTTATGACAGAAATGTATGCAGAACAACCAGTTTCTGACAAGGGAATATGGAACCGTGTGGAATACAGACCGCTGGAAGGTTTCTGTTTTGCTGTAACTCCTTTCAACTTTACTGCTATCTCTGGAAACTTACCGGCTTGTATGGCAATGATGGGAAATGTGGTGGTTTGGAAACCATCCGACAAGCAGGTATATTCTGCAAAAGTGATTATGGATGTGCTGAAAGAAGCCGGACTTCCGGATGGTGTTATCAATATGATTTTTACGGATGGAAAAGAAACAGCAGAAAAAGTATTGGCTCACAGAGATTTTGCAGCATTACATTTCACGGGTTCTACAAAGGTTTTCCAAGGAATGTGGAAAATGATTGGCGATAATATTCACAATTATAAATCTTATCCAAGAATCGTAGGAGAAACTGGCGGAAAAGACTTTGTGATGGTTCATCCGTCTGCAAATGTTGAAGCTGTTGCAACAGGTCTGGTTAGAGGAGCTTTCGAATATCAAGGTCAAAAATGTTCTGCTGCTTCCAGAGCTTACATCCCAAAATCACTTTGGAATGATATAAAAACGGTGATGGAAACTCAGATGAAAACGATAAAAATTGGTTCACCTGAAGATCCTTCCAACTTTGTGAATGCAGTTATCGACAAAAACTCTTTCGAGAAATGTAAAGGTTATATTGACAGAGCGAATGCTGCGAATGATGCCAATGTGATTATCGGTGGAAAATACGATGATTCTAAAGGCTGGTTTGTGCACCCTACAGTTATCGAGACAATAAATCCATATTACGAAAGTATTGTTGAGGAGATTTTCGGACCAATCCTTACAGTTTATATCTATGAAGATGAAAACTGGAATGACACCTTGAAATTAGTAGATACATCTACCCAATATTCATTAACAGGGTCTATTTTTGCACAGGACAGATATGCGATTGAAGAAGCATACAAAGCTTTGGAAAACGCTTCCGGAAATTTCTATATCAATGATAAGCCAACCGGCGCAGTTGTTGGTCAGCAGCCTTTCGGCGGTTCCAGAGCTTCCGGAACCAATGACAAAGCAGGTTCTAAAATGAATCTATTGCGTTGGGTTTCTGTAAGAAGCATCAAGGAAACTTTTGTCTCTCCAAAAGATTATAAATATCCGTATTTGGGATAATTTACTTTGTCAAAGTTTAAAATCTTTGACAAAGTTGTTTAGGAGCTATTTCCCGCTATCCGTTACAATCTTTTTTGCATCACGATTTGTCACAAAGAAGTTAGTTTTGTAAAAGCAAAAAAGGATTTCCACTACTATCGGGGCTATGGGTTTCCAATTTTCTTCAACTTTCGGTCATCAAAAATGATATCGAAATTTTAACAATAGAAAAATTCAAACCCTTTCAGAATTCAAAACTCTGAAAGGGTTTTTATCTTAAAAAATAATTATCAAAAATGAAAAAAGCACTCCTAATAGTTGATGTTCAAAATGATTTCTGCGAAGGCGGCGCACTGGCAGTTCCAGGAGCTAATAGCATCATACCTTATATCAATCTTCTGATGGAAGAAAACGAATATGACCAAATCGTTTTAACTCAGGATTGGCATCCTTCCAATCACAAAAGTTTTGCTTCGAACAATGGAAAAAACGTTGGCGAAACAATTTCGCTTAATGGTGTTCCGCAATTTATGTGGCCAGACCATTGTGTACAGGGAACTTTTGGAGCAGAATTCCATAAAGATCTGAATCGTGATAAAGTGACTCACATCATCCAAAAAGGAAAAAATGTGGAGATTGACAGTTACAGTGGCTTTCAGGACAACAACCATTTTATGAAAACCGGTTTAGAAGATTTTCTGAAATACCACGATATTCAGCTGGTGGAGATTGCCGGATTGGCTTTGGATTATTGTGTGAAGTTTACAGCGATTGACGCTTTCAGTGCCGGATTTATCACTTGTTTGCATTTTAACGGAACAAAAGCAGTAAATGTAAAACCAGACAGCGCCAAGAATACAATTTATGATTTAGCTGAAAAAGGAATTACTATTTTAGCATAAATCAAATTTTAAAGTTTTTAAAATCTTCGACTCCGCTCAGACTGACATTGATGAATTAACATTTAGTATTCAATTTGTTACACTGAGCGGAGTCGAAATGTTTTTATGATGTTTTATTGATTTCTAAACTTCCTTTTCAGCTTGGTTTTATGTCTGGAATAATGCGTTTGTTCCGTATTCTTATCCGTTGAAATCACGCTGATGTTTCCATCAACTTCCAGAATCGCCAACTTGACATCTGACACTTTCTCGATACCGTGTTCGTGAATAGCCTCTTCCAGTTCATCCTCAGAAATTTGAACTTTTCTGAGAATTTCCGGGTAAGCAATCCCATCTTTCACTAAGACATAAGGATGATCTTCTATTAATTCCCTGATTTTTTGGTTTTTAAATATAAACTTCTTAACAACAAAATTGGCTACAAACAGAACCAAAGCGGCTACTATCCCGCCTTGTAAACTACTATTGGAACCAACCATTGCATTCTGAACAGCATTGCTTATCAGCAATAAAAGAATAACATCGCCTGCGTTCAGTTGCGATAACTGATTTTTACCAAAAATACGCACGGCAATCACCATAAAAAAATATACTGCCAGCGAACGGACTACGATATCAAGAATTGGATTCAAATTTGAAATTTTAGAAAATAAAGATAAAAAATTAGTTCAATAGTTATTATCATCAAGTTCATTATCTTTGATTATAATATTAAAGTAATTATGATAAAGAAATTACTATTAGCATTCAGCTTTTTGGTAGTATCAATGTTGTTTGCACAGAAAAATAATGACCAACAGGCCGTTGCTGACGCTTCTGAAAAGCTCAGACTGGCAATGATTAGCAAAGACAAAACGGTTTTAGAATCCTTGATTCTACCAGAACTGACTTACGGACATTCAGGTGGTCACATTGATGATGCTAAAGAGTTTGTTGAAAAATTAGTCAGTAAAAAGTCCAATTTTTTGACGATTGAAAACACCAATCAAACGATTCAAATTGTAGATAAAACAGCGATTGTCCGTAATCATTTGTTTGCAACAACTCACGACTTGGGAAAAGAGCAAGGAGAAGTAAACTTGGAAATTTTGTACGTTTGGCAGAAAACTAAAAGTGGCTGGAAGTTGCTCGCTAGACAGGCTGTGAAGGCGGAGAATAAAAAGTAATTAGTATTAATTGACAAATGATGAATAATAAATTTGAGTATTTTAAAGACAAGACAGGAATTGAAATTCCTCAAAATATTGTGAAGCATTATTTAAACAATAAAAATAATAATTCAGAATTTATAAGGTTATTTAAATCCCAGATTGATGATGTAGAAAAAGGATTGAATCCCGATTTATATATTTTAGTTTCGGAAAATTTCGCAAAAGAAATTCTAAAATTAATCTATGAATACTCTTATGACGAAAGAGTTACAATCTTATATAAAAATATTTGTGATTACAATAACTATGGAAAAAATATAAAGTTTGATACAGCCATTGAAGTTTTTGTTATTGAGGAAATCTTGTATACAGTTAATGATTACGACTTTAAACAAAATCAATTTAAATTTCCACTAATACAAAAAGCATATGAAAATATTGGTTTAAAAACCGAAGAAATAAAGGTTGTTTTACTTCTATGGGGTCATTGTGGAGGGAAAGGAGGAGTAATTGTACGAGGAAAAAATATTGGTTATGATTCATTTTGCGTCCACACCGATTATTCAGAAGTAGAATATAATGGAAACTTTTACTCTTATAAGGGTTTTCCTCCTGAGGAATATGAAAAATTGCATACGCCTATTTAAAATTGATTAAATAAAGAATTTATGATTTTAGCGTTTGATACTTATTATTTTGATAATAAAGCCAAAACAGTTTGTCTAAGTTTTGAAGATTGGAATATAGAATATAATTATAATGTTTTTACAGAAATAATTTATGATGTTGAAGAATATGTTTCCGGAGAATTTTACAAAAGAGAACTTCCTTGTATTCTAAGCCTTTTGTCAAAGATAGAATTAGAAAAGATTACCGCAATAATTATTGACGGTTTTGTGTTTTTAAATGATGAGAATAAATTTGGTCTTGGTGCCTATCTTTACGAAAAACTTGATAAAAAAATTCCAATCATAGGTGTAGCAAAAAAAGATTTTGCAACAATTCAAAATAACAGACTCGAATTATATCGGGGAAAAAGCAAAAATCCTTTGTTTATAACTTCAGTCGGAATTGATTTGGTTCAAGCTTCTCAAAAAATAAGAGAAATGAATGGTGAATATAGAATTCCTACTTTATTAAAAAAACTTGATAGATTAACTAAAGACAAATAGAAAGATCAAAAAATCCGCTTCACAGCGGATTTTCCAATTTCTATTTTCTTCTTTTCAATTCTTTCTGTATAAGCCCTAATTCTCTTCCTGTTTGTCCTGCAACAGAGGTATTTTCCTGCGCACGTCTCGTCAAATACGGGACAACGTCTTTCACAGGCCCATACGGAAGATATTTTGCCACATTATAATGCTGGTCTGCGAGATAATATGTGATGTTATCACTCATTCCGTAAAGCTGTCCGAAATAGATATGCGGATTATCGTGCTCCAAACCTTTTGCTTTCATTTTATCCATCACAAGTTCTGAAGATTTCTCGTTATGTGTTCCGAAAAACGCAGAAACTTTGTCCAGATGTTCCATCACAAAATCGATTCCGGCATTGTAATTATCATCAGTTGCTTGTTTATTAGGCTGGATTGGATCCGGATAATTTTGCTCTTCCGCTCTTTTTCTTTCCTTTTCCATATATGCACCACGAACAATCTTATAACCAATAAAATAACCTTTTTCTTTAGCTCTTTCAAGGTGCGCATTCATATATTCCAGTCGGCCGGTTCTGTACATCTGAATCGTGTTCCAAACGATGGCTTTTTCCTTGTTATACTTTTCCATCATTTCTTCACAAAGCTGGTCAGCTGCATCCTGCATCCAGGTTTCCTCGGCATCTACCATTACTTTTTTATCACTTTCATAACAAAGTCTGCACACTTCATCAAAACGGGTGACTACTCTATTCCATTCTTCTTTCTGGCTGGTTGTGAGTACTTTACCTTTTCCTACTTCTTCATAAATATCAATTCTTCCAAAAGCCGTTGGTTTGAAAACAATGAACGGAATCGCAGGATTTCCCACAGAAAATCTCACAATATCTTTGATTTCCTTGCAAACGGCATCAAAAACCTCTTCTTCTTCTTTACCTTCAATCGAGTAATCGAAGATACTTCCAACACCACGTTTGAACATCTGTTTCACCACTTTCATACTTTCTTCTCGGGTTTCTCCACCACAAAACTGTTCGAACAAAGTCTGCTTCACAATCCCGTCTACAAACGGAAAATTGTTTCTAACTGTAAAATTGAGAAGTGAAACACCAATATTGGTCACTGCAGGTTGTTCAATCGCCTTGAACATCCAGTATGCTTTTTTGAGCTGAGCGTCGGTTTTATCGGCAAAAGCCAAGTTTGTATCATTGAATAGACTCATATCCAGAATTTGGTCTCAAATGTAAATATTATTTCGATTTTTGAATGAATTTTAAAGCTAAATTTTATCAGAATTATAAAATTAACACAACAAAAAATTGATACTTTATCATAACTCGAAATCATTAGAATTAATGATAATTTTTACAAGAAATTTATATTAATTATTTAACAAACCCTTTCAGAGTTTGAAATTCTGAAAGGGTTAAATTTATATCTCAAGGCTTCGACTCCGCTTAGCCTGACAATCGCCAACTAAGAATTTATTATAAAAGTTGTCATACTGAGCGGAATCGAAGGATTCCACAATTCAACTTTTTAAACCTAAAAACACAAATATTAAAAACTTTTTACTCTTTGTATTAAAATCCTTGTGACATTATGGTTAATTTATCAATGTAAGAAATGTCTCATTCCTGTAAACAACATTGGGATTTTGTGCTCATTAGCCGCTTCGATAGAATCATTGTCTTTCACACTTCCGCCCGGCTGAATTATGGCTTTGATGCCTTCCTGAGCGCAAAAATCTACCACATCGCGGAAAGGAAAAAACGCGTCCGAAGCCAGGACCAACTCACCATCGAAGTTCTCTTTTGCTCTTTCAATGGCCTGTTGTGTTGCCCAGATTCTGTTCACTTGTCCGCCACCAATTCCGATAGCCTGAACGCCATTTGAAACGACAATCGCATTGGATTTCACATATTTAACAACTCTTTGAGAGAATAACAACGCTTTTCTTTGTTCTTCTGTAGGAGCTGTTTCTGTCATTAATCTAATATCGTCTGAAAATTGGTCATCCGCATTCTGAACCAGCATTCCGCCATCTATTTTTACCCAAACCTGTTTGTCAATAACCGAGTTTTTGATTTTGATAATTCTAAGGTTTTTCTTTTTTCTAAGAATTTCCAAAGCGTCTTCATCAAAATCAGTTGCCATTACAATCTCAAGGAATGTTTTGTTTAATTCCTCAGCTGTTGCAGCATCTACTTTATAATTCATTCCGATGATGCCTCCGAAAATTGAAATCGGGTCACATTCAAATGTTTTAGTATAAGTTTCTAAAGCCGAAGTTCCAACAGCAACTCCGCAAGGCGTAGAATGTTTTACGGCACAACAAGCCATTTCTTCTTGGAACTCATTCACCACTTTCCAGCACAAATCCATATCGCGAAGATTATTGAAAGACAATTCTTTACCTCCCAAAATCTCAAAATCCTTCATCGCTCCATTTTCGAAAGTTGATGTATAATATGCTGCCGACTGATGAGGATTTTCACCATATCTCAAGTCAGAAACCTTTTTATAAGAAGCATTCAAGTAAGTCGGATATTCTTCATCCAAAAGCATGCTGGAAATCGCTGCGTCATAAGCAGAAGTCAGATTAAATACTTTTCCAGCTAATTTCTTCCTTGTTTCAATAGTTGAATCGCCGTTTGCAGACATTTCGTTTTGAACAACCTCATAATCATTCACATCTGTCAAAACCGTTACCGAATTAAAATTCTTAGCTGCTGAACGCAACATAGATGGCCCACCAATATCTATAAATTCTACTTTTTCATCGAGAGAAATAGCTTTGTTCACGTTTTCAAAAAACGGATAAAGATTCACAATCACCATATCAATTAGTCCGATTTCATATTCCTGGACCGTTTTCATATGTTCCTTGTTGGAACGAACTGCCAACAATCCGCCATGAACTTTCGGGTGCAGGGTTTTCACTCTTCCGTCCAGCATCTCTGGGAAATCTGTTACTTCATCGATTTGGATTGGGTTAAGTCCAGCTTCTTTCAGATGTTTGAAAGTTCCGCCTGTGGAAATCAGTTCGTAACCGTTACCTTCCAAAAATCTGGCAAAATCTACCAAACCGCTTTTATCAGATACGCTGATCAATGCTCTCTTTTTGTTCATTTTTTCTTTCAAATTTTACTTTTTACAGTTTTATTCAAACTGTGATTTACCGGTTCTTTCACCTCCGGATTTTTATTATTAGATTGCTCCAACTGAGCTATTAGATTCGTTTTTATAAGTTAAAGTTATTTTGAATTAAAATTCATAAACTATTATATATAAGTATTTTACAAGCAAATATAACAATCTTAACTTTAACTAAATTAACTTATTTATTAAGAACCAAATCAATGGCTTTAGGAAAAATATCATATTCAACCTGATGGACTTTTTGAGCCAATGTTTCTGCTGTATCGTTTTCTTCAACGTCAAATTTTCCTTGCAGAATAATCTCGCCTTCATCGATTCCGGAAGTCACAAAATGGACAGTTGCTCCACTTTCTTTCTCTCCAGCTTCAATCACTGCATTGTAAACGTGATGTCCCCACATTCCTTTACCTCCAAATTTTGGCAACAACGCCGGATGAATATTAATAATCTTTCCGCTCCATTTCTCACAAAATTCCGATTTTAGAATTGATAGAAAACCAGCCAGAACAATCAAATCTGTATTTTCCGGAATTGCTTTTTCTAAGTTTTTGGAAAAGTCTTTTCCACGTTTAATTAATTGAGTTGGAATGTTATGTTTTTCTGCTCTTTCCAATCCGAAACATTCTCTGTCTGCAAATAACCAGATTCACTTTTGCATCTCGGATCTCTCCGCTATCTATGCATTCAATGATTCTCTGAAGGTTGGTTCCTGAACCTGATATTAAAATGGTAATATTTTTCATAATTTAACCACAAAGACACAAAAGCACTCGCAAGGCACACAAACATTCGTGTTCTTTGTGCAAAGACTTTGTGACATTATGTTTAATATAATTTAATCTTTTCAGAATATTCTATAATTTCTCCAATCTCATAAGCGTCTTCCAGCAAATCAAGGATTTTTTCAGAATGTTCGGCATCAGTTACCAGTACCATTCCTACGCCCATATTGAAAGTCCCGAACATCTCTTTTCTATTGATGTTTCCTCTTTTTTCCAATTCTAACATAACCGTTGGAACCTTTATTTTAGATTCATCGATAGATGCGCAAAGTCCTTGCGGAATGATTCTCGGAATATTCTCGTATAAGCCGCCACCAGAGATGTGTGCA
>JAEXJU010000167.1 GCA_023448955.1 Bacteroidota bacterium | reverse complement strand
GTAACAGCCTGACAATATTACCTCAGATAAAAGAAATCAGCCCGGAAACTAAGATTCTGATATTCACCGGTATCGATGAAGCTACACAATCTCTAAAATATCTTAATGCCGGTGCCAATGGTTTTTTAAGCAAACTAAGCGAGGAAGATGATGTAAAAAAAGCTATTCATAAAATATATACTGAAGGAGAATATATCTCTCCGCTTACCAGAAATCTTATGATGAATTCTTTTAGAAATCCCCAATTAATTAACCCTCTTTACAGACTGACAGAGAGAGAAATGGAGATTTCCGAGATGTATGCAAAAGGCTTAGGAAATCTTGAAATTGCCAATCAACTGAATGTAAAACAAAATACGATAAGCACTATTAAAAAAAGAATTTTTGAAAAACTTGATATCGAAAATATTCTGGAGCTGGTAGAACTTATAAAAAATCACAGATAATGAAAATGGTTTGTAGAAAAAAATCTACAAGTCCGTCGAATTACATCTAATGCATTTATTTTGAACACGTTACATATAATCATAGTTTTGCATCAGAAATAATGAAAGTCATCAGACATCTATTATTTCCGATTCTGAAAGCACAAAACAAATGATTATAAAAATCCTGTAATAAGTATTGCAGGATTTTTATTTTGTCGATTTTTTATGACTAGATAAATATCTACAGAGTTATGATTTACATCTAAAGTATTTATTTTTAACAACATAAACATTACACTATTTTTGCATCAGAAATAATAATCGTTATCTATTATTTATTATTTCGATTCTGAAAACACAAATGAATGATAAATCCCGTAAACACTTTACGGGATTTCTTTTTCCTGGAATTTAAACTGTGTAGAAAAAAATCTACAAGTTATCAGACTTTTATCTACAGATAAAATTTTAAAGATAAGTTCCTTAAAGATAAATTTGCATGTACAAAAGTGATCAATATTTTATTGAATAACTTGATTCTAGAAACACATTTAATGAAATTTTCAGTTTCTGTGCAAAGTCTTCCGGGACTTTGCATGGTTCTGATAATAAAACACAATTAAGGATAAAAATGAGCAATAAGAAAGAAACAGCTGCATTGATGTACGGATTCTTATTTTTGATTTTGTCAGATATAATATTTCTCATCTTTGGGAAAACATTTTTTCATATAGAAAATCAACTGCTGTATTGCATTTTCATTTTGGTACTTGTTTTTTCGGTCTGGAGAATAATAAAATTGAGGATTTTTTATTTAGAAGCTTCGAGTCACGTACTTTCTGTAAAATATTATCATCCTCTAAGAGATAAAAAAAAACCTGTTCTTGAAGTACCTCTCCATAAAGTCATTTCCCTTCAAATAGAAAGGAAAATAATGGAGACTAAGCTCAATTTAAATATTAAAACAAGAAAAGGAATAAGAACATTTTCTTATCATATCGGAACATTTGCTCCAGGCAATAATCAAAGCTTAGAAACTATTGAAAAACTGATAAGCGATTCGAAATCTACACACTAACAAAAACACAAATCAATATTTAACCCAATCAGATCCTGTGAAATTTTCACAGGATTATTGTTTTTAAAAATCTTACGAAAATATCCTACATCAATTTCCAAGGTTTTTTGTTTCTCTAATTTTGAATTCAAATAATTACTAACTTTAAAAAAATAAATTATGAAAGCAGAATTCGAAGCAGTAGCACTTGTAAAAAATGAAACAAAAAAACGTTTCGAGATAGAAATTAATGGACATTTCGCATTTATTAATTATGGAGAGAGAGAACATCAGATCGCTTTGGTACATACAGAAGCAGAGCCGGAACTAGCAGGAACTGGAGCCGCAGCTGCAGTAGTAGAGAAAACATTGCAACATATAAAAGAGAGTGGAAAAAAACTACTTCCCTTCTGTCCTTACGTCTTTGCGTACATCAAAAAACACCCGGAATGGAAAGCAATTGTAGATGGAAAGTTTGCAGGCTATGACCAATTATAAAATCAATCTTAATTATGAAAATATTTGCATTTGCAGGAAGTAATTCTTCCACATCCATCAACAAAGAACTTGTAAAATTTGTTTTGAAAAGCTTTTCTGAGCATAACATCAATTTAATAGACCTAAATGATTATCTTATGCCCATATTCTCTGTTGATCTGGAGAAAGATGGCTTTCCGGAAGAAGCACACAGATTTCTGAAAAATATTGAAGATTGTGATGCAATCATCTGCTCACTGGCAGAAAATAACCGTAGTTACAGTGCCGCTTTCAAGAATATATTCGATTGGGCGTCTAGAATCAATGTAAAGGTTTTTCAGGATAAACCGATGTTTCTTATGACTACATCTCCCGGTGGATACGGTGGCGGTAATGTGATGGCAGAAGCGCAAAAATTTTTTCCTCAATTTGGAGCCGATGTCAAAGAGACATTTTCACTACCAAAATTCTATGAAAATTTTGACAAGGAAAATGGTGTTGTAGAACCTGAGTTATTGAAAGAAATCCTTAGCAAAATCGATGACTTCAAAAAACAAATTGATTAATGGAAACGCACGAATACAATACAGATGAAATAACTGTAATCTGGAAACCAAAAGTTTGTACCCACGCAGGAATATGTGTCAAAACGCTTCCCAAAGTATATAATCCAAAGGAAAGACCGTGGATAAAACAGGATAATGCAACAGCGGAAGAATTGAAAGATCAGATTTCAAAATGTCCTTCTGGCGCTTTGAGCTACAAAATAAAACACTAAAAAATGGGCGTAAAAGTAAAAGCAAGTCTGGGAACAGAAAAATATTATACCGAAGTTATAGCCGGAGAAAATAAACTGATTACAGATGAACCAATAGATAAAGGTGGCGGAAACAAAGGCTTCAATCCATTTGAGATCCTTGCGACATCACTGGCAAGCTGCACAGCGGCAACGTTGAGAATGTACATCGACAGGAAAGGCTGGGATATTCCTCAGATTAATGTGGAAGTGGAATTAGAAAATTATCCGCTAACAAAAATGGCACAGTTTTCCAGAGTTATTGATTTCGGGGCAACAGAGATAAGCGAAGAGATGAAAGATAAATTGTTTAAAATCGCAGATGCATGTCCTATTCATAAAATATTAACCAACGATATAGAAGTATTAACAAAAATCTCAAAATAATGCTGGAAGTAAAACATAACAACGGAGAAAAGCACGGTGAATTTGTAGCTTTTTTTGACGAAAAGCAAGCCGGAAAAATGACGTATACCTGGGCTGGCAATGATAAATTTATTATTGACCATACCGAAGTAGAAGAAGCTTATAACGGAAAAGGTGTAGGGAAAGAAATGGTTTACAAAGCTGTGGAATATGCACGGGAAAACAAACTGAAAATTATCCCGCTTTGCCCTTTTGCTAAAGCAATGTTTCAAAAAAATGAAGACATTCGTGATGTTCTTTGATGCAAAAAAAAACATAAAATTGGCTTGATCCAAAACTTTTAAAAAATTTTAGATAAAGCCGAATTAGCAAACTTATTTGAAAATGGGCTAATCCCATTCCTATTGATATTTTAAAATGTAAATCAATCGAAATCAGGTTGATGAATGTTTTTTTGTCGATTTTAGAAAAAACGCCGTTTCTTAGTGAAACGGCGTTTTGTTTTGAATCTCTCGCAGCCCGGCCTGAGTGGAGCTCTTTTTGTGAAGCAAAGCGGAACAAAAAAGCGGGAACGGAGGACGGATAAGCTGCCCAAATATTAAAACCAGTTCTTCATTCTATTGTAATCCAGAAAATAGGATATTCTGAGTGAAAAATTGTTAATCATCGGTTCACTAAAAAGTTGATTAAAATTGTCTTTTATTTTCATTCTGGAAACATCCAAATAGTTACTTGTTGCGTTTCTGTACAACAATGTGAGCTGACTGCCCGGCGCAAACCACCAGGAATAGCGCAAATCTACATTCCAGGAATTGAAAGTTCCATTGAGAGCCGGGTTGTATGTGGTGTTGGAATCTAAGCTGCCATCATTATTCAGCATATAAAACTGCTTATAAGTGACATCTGAAAAATAGTGTCTGAAAGCCAATGCCAATGTCATTTTTTCGTTGAACGTATATTGCCCAGTGATGGCGTTTTCATAAGTATTTCTCTGTCTCTTACCCATAAAGATGTTTCCAGCAGAGTCTTTTCCGGAAAATCCGATTTCGTTATTACTGAAAACAGGGTTGAATTCCCAGTTCAAATTCATTTTATCAGAAACTCTGTATCGCAAGGATAATGCAGGAATGACCTGATTTCTTCCTTTTTGATCATAGGCATAATAATCTACCGTAATGTTATATTGCAATTTTTTTCGGCTATCACTCTGAAACCAAAGCCAGCTATCA
This sequence comes from Bacteroidota bacterium, assembly GCA_023448955.1. Taxonomy (GTDB): domain Bacteria; phylum Bacteroidota; class Bacteroidia; order Flavobacteriales; family Weeksellaceae; genus Epilithonimonas. The sequence goes on along the minus strand of JAEXJU010000167.1, from coordinate 816 downwards.
AAATATCCCGGAACGTTCAGATGTCTCCCAAAAGTTCTGGGTTCGTAGATATCTTTTTCTCCGTAAGGCGTAAATTCTATCCCGCCACCGAAACTTTGGAATTTTTTATTGGTTAAGGAATTATTATTGTTAAAAACTATTTTTTGGTTGAGAAACGGTTCCAATCTGTGGTAGTAATTCAAGTTGAAATTCAGAAACATATTATTCAGTTTCTCTGTTGGCTGCAGAATGCGGTAACCATACCAGATATTATGATTTCCATAATTGGTTCTTGTAGAAAAACCGAGATCATTGATATCCCAATTTTTATCGACATAATTGGCATTAACCTCGAAACGGTGTTTTCCTGAGAATTTCCCAACGCCAAGAGTTCCTCTGTTTCCAAATTTTGTATCGCCATTCATCACCCAGCTGCCTTTCAGATTTCCGTAGTAAGTGTAGGTATTTTTTTTGTTGGCAATACTCCATAACAGACCTATAGCATTGGCATCCCGAAAATCGCCGGATCTGGTGGTATTGGTATTGACTAATGTGACTGAGGAATTATCTCCAAAACGCTGGTCAAAAACCAAAACGTTATAATTGGTCCACGGCTCTACTACTTCTTTTCTAGTTGCGCCGGTTTCATTATTCTGGATTGTAGCTTCCATTTTCTCTGTCACACCATTGAAAATTCCGATGCCAAGTCCTTTCTTAGTTCTTCCGGAGATTTTGAAGGCATTAAATAATTTTACTTTTGCGGGATATTCCGTAATGGTTTCTTTTTTCTCATCTATGTTTGGAAAACCAGAAGGACTACCTCCCACTCTTCTGGAA
>JAEXJU010000152.1 GCA_023448955.1 Bacteroidota bacterium | reverse complement strand
GCTATAAACCGTCAAATAAAAAAACTTCTCTAACAACAAACTGCATTAGAGTCTATTTTGAAGTAGGGTATGGGCCATATACCCAAAATGGATCTAATGTAAACACTACTACGAATTGGGTATCAGCATTATTTAATAACATTAAAGCGCTATATACTAACGAAAACGTAAATATAGCTATGAGTACTGTTTATGTTTGGACCTCAACAGATCCTTATTCAGGTCAGCCCGGAACTATCCTTAACCAGTTCAGAACTACAAGAACATCTTTTAACGGAGATCTTGCTCAGCTTATAAGAAATCCAGCGACCACAAGTGTTGCTTACGTTGATGGACTTTGTGGAAATTACAAATATTCTTATTGTGGTGTTAATAATCAGAATGTTGCTGTGCCCACATACTCTTGGTATATTGAAGCTATGACGCACGAACTCGGACATAATCTCGGATCTCCACATACCCATGCTTGTGCCTGGAATGGTAATAATACAGCAATAGACGGCTGTGGACCAGCATCGGGAAATGATGAAGGTTGTGATGGTCCTCTTCCTACAACAACTAAGGGGACTATAATGAGCTATTGTCATCTGGTTTCATCAGTTGGGATTAGTTTTGCTAATGGTTTTGGGCCTCAGCCGGGAGACCTTATCAGGCAAACTATCGATTCTAAAGCCTGTATGAGTGGTGATTGTTCAAAATCTTGTGATGTTACAGTGTCTGGTATTTCAATAACAAATATCGGAGAGACAAGTGCGACTGTTAATATCACGGACAATACATCAAATTCTTGGAAGTACAGAGTTTCTAAGATTGATGGGACTATTGTTAAATCGGGAATTGTATCATCTAAAATAATAAACTTAACAGATCTTATTCCAAATGTATTTTATAAAGTAGAAGTTGGAACAGATTGTTCTCCTTTATATCAAAAATCACAGATTATACTGACTGGTGACAGTTGGTGTGGAAAAACAGTTACAGATACTGGTGGTGAAAATGGAAATTATTCTAATAATGAAAACTGGACAAAAACTTTCTATCCAAATGATCCATCTCAGAAGTTGAAAATTACTTTTACCGAATTCGATATGAGTGATGGCGATTACATCATAGTTAGAAATGGTTTATCAACAGGTGTACCATTTCAGGGAACTATTTCGGGCAACACTTTACCACCTTCTTTTGAATCTACACATTCCTCAGGTGCTATAACTATAACCTTCCGTTCATCTACTGGAATGACAAAGCCAGGATTCAAAGCTAATTTCAGTTGTACGTTTCTTGCTGTTGATGATGTTGCAAATGCAAAAGATGTTGCAGTCTATCCTAACCCGGTTAAAAATCAGTTTACGCTAAAAGGAATTAATAAAATTGTTTCTTTGGAAGTTTATGACATTTCCGGAAAATTGGTAAAGCAATTTGATAAAGAAAGCTTGTCGAAAAATACGTTCGATATTTCTGCAATGAAAACAGGAAGTTATGTTCTTAAAGTTAAAACCGAAAAGGACAGTTTCACTAAGAAATTAATCAAGCAATAAATAACAAACGAATAAGAAAAGAGCCGGCAAAATTTTTGCCGGTTTTTTTTTATGAGAATTCTACATAAATCTTTTCACCGGTATTCATGCCGAAAAGTGAGGACGCACCATTCAGCACACTTCCTTTGTAGATGGCAATTTCTAAGAGTTCTGCGTCATTAAAAATAACAGATGATTTTCCGTGGAATTCAGGTTCTCTCTCCCAATCTGTTACAACATCAGTATATTGGTCAAAGATTCTCGTCAGGACGATATTCCGAAATCTTACCGTAAAACTCTCGTGAAGAGAAGCATACTTATCAAAAAACTTCCGGCTGATGTTGGAGACTACATTTCCAAAATTATCGATATACATCACCTCACCCACAATCATTTTTTCATTATCATTATAGATTGCTTTTGGAAAGGAAATATCTTTCATCGTTTTAATTTTTCTTCCGATAACTTCAGGCAAACCTCCTTTGTAGATATGCATCGCAGCAGGTACAAAAATGTCGGTTGATGGAAAAGAAACCTGGTCATCAAACCTGTTATTGAGTGTTATTTCATAAATCGCTTCTGGTTTTATATCAAAAAACATAAGGCTGATGATGCCATTGTCTGCACAGATAAAATAATGTCCGTCTATTTTTATAATGATATTCTTCCTGTGTTTATGATGAAAACTGTCTACAGAAATAATATGGATGCTACCTTCCGGGAAGAATTTATATGCGTTTCTAACAATATATGCCGTCTGAAGAAGATTGTAAGCCATTATGTTGTGGGTGATATCCACAACCTTCACTTCCTCGCTCCAGCTAAGTATTTTCCCTTTGATACTTGCAACACGGTGATCTACAAGTCCATAATCCGAAGTAAGCGTGATAACTGGCATTGATTTAATATTTATTTGCAAATTTAGTACAATTCAATTTTTTAAAACGAACATAACATATCAAATCTATTCATATATTTGTTATACTAACTCCTAATATTACATATGTTCGAAATAAATTATGAACTCGAAGGCGTAGATACTAAAACTTTTTACGGCGTACAAAACCAAAATTTCAACCTTATAAAGTCCAGCTTTCCCACTCTGAAAATCACAGGAAGAGATAATTTCATCTTCGCAATGGGAAACCGCGAAACACTTGATCTGCTAAAACAAAAGTTGGATGATGTTACCGCTTACATTTCCAAGCATAATTCTTTAGAGATAAAAAATCTGGAATCCCTTTTGAAACTGAAAGACGATAACGAGAAACAATTGGTATTTGATCAGGATATCATCGTAAAAGGCGTCAACGGAAAAGCTATAAAAGCAAAAACAACCAACCTTAAAAAGCTGGTTAAAGTATCCGAAACAAAGGATATGGTCTTTGCGATCGGTCCCGCCGGAACAGGTAAAACTTATACAAGCGTTGCTCTGGCAGTCAGAGCTTTGAGGGATAAGGAAGTAAAAAGAATTATTTTAACCAGGCCCGCAGTGGAAGCGGGTGAAAGTTTAGGCTTTCTTCCTGGTGATCTCAAGGAAAAGCTTGATCCGTACTTGCAGCCTTTGTATGATGCGCTCAGGGATATGATTCCTCATGAAAAGCTGGAAGGTTTTATGGAGAAAAAAGTAATTGAAGTAGCACCGTTGGCGTTTATGAGAGGTAGGACTTTGGACGAAGCTTTTGTGATTTTGGATGAAGCACAGAATACCACTCATTCTCAAATGAAAATGTTCCTGACAAGGATGGGAATGAACGCCAAATTTATTATAACCGGTGATCCCAGCCAGGTAGATTTGCCTCCGAAACAGCAATCCGGTCTGAAGGAATCTATGCAGATTCTGAAAAACATTGATGAGATCGGTTTCGTGCATCTTACAGAGGAAGATGTTGTAAGGCATCCTGTTGTCAAAAAAATCATTGTTGCTTATAACAATAGTGAGAAGAAAGAAAAATAAATTGGCATCAAACTTGGTTTCTTTTTCTTAGATCAAATATTTAAAAACTATGAAAAAGTTATTTATGATTGCAGCTATGGCTGTATTCGGACTGTCAAGTGCTCAGGAAGGCTTTAAGCTTGGAGCTCACATCGGAATTCCTGTAAGCGATGCTGGTGATGCTTCATCATTCAACCTAGGTTTGGATGCTGCTTATATGTGGAACGTGGGAAGTGGTTTTGATTTAGGAATTGCGTCTGGTTATTCACATTTTATTGGGAAAAGTAATAACGGATACAAAGTTGATGATTTTGGCTTTATTCCAATTGCAGCTTCAGGAAAGTATAGATTTTCAGGATCTCCTGTTTCAATAGGATTAGACCTAGGATATGGGATATCTACAAAAGATGGAATAGACGGAGGTTTATATTACCAGCCAAAAGTAGCCTACAATTTTTCTCAAGGTGAACTTTACTTAGGATATCAAGGTGTCAATTCTAAAATCGGTCCCTTTGACTTTGGAGTAGGATCAGTTAATTTAGGATATAATTTCTTTTTGAAATAAATCTTACAATCCTTAAAGAAAACTCTGGCAACTGTCAGAGTTTTTTTATTGATAAAGGTTTATGTAAGGATAATTCATTATAATATTTAACTATTAAATTAGTGAAAAGTGGCACTTTTATTTGTGGGTTTGAAAAATAGTATTAATTTAGCAATGTTTTAAGTTAATTTAACAATTTAATAACATATAAATTAAAAACTATGAAGAAATTAATTTTATTAGCTGCTGTTGCAGTATTCGGATTGTCTAATGCACAATTTAAATTAGGAGCACACCTAGGTTTGCCAACTGGCGATGCAGGTGATGTATTTTCTTTAAACCTTGGATTAGATTTGGCTTATACTTGGAAAGTCGCTGAAAATTTTGATCTAGGTATAACAACAGGTTACACTCAATATCTTTGGAAATCTGAAATTAAAGATGCTTATGATGCTTTAGGATTGGACTTACCAAATGCAGGAATAATACCTATTGCTGCTACAGGTCAGTATAATTTTGGGAATGGTCCATTTATTGGGGCAGATTTAGGTTATGGTATAGCAACTGCGGAAGGTGGCGATGGCGGATTTTATTACCAGCCTAAAGTTGGATATACTTTCGTCAATAAACACGATTTATATCTAGGCTATAAAGGTATAAGTAATAATGGCTCTATATCTTCAATAAATTTAGGTTATGCCTATAAATTTTAATAAAGTGATATAAACTTTTCAAACCGCCAATCGGCGGTTTTTTTATGCAAAAATTTTAATAACAGAATTTTAGACCTCGTCAAAAAATTGTATTTTCGCAGGAAAGCAAATCAAATATAATGAGCAAATCAATCGAAGAGCTGAAAAGCCTTTCCACGCAGATCAGAAGAGATATTTTGAGAATGGTTCACGCTGTAAATAGTGGTCATCCCGGCGGATCGCTTGGCTGTACTGAATATTTTGTGGCACTTTATGGAAAAGTAATGAATTACAATCTTCCATTCACTATGGAAGGAAAAGGTGAAGATCTTTTTTTTCTGTCAAACGGACATATTTCCCCAGTGTTTTACAGCATATTGGCAAGATTTGGATTTTTTCCTGTTGCCGAACTTTCAACTTTCAGAAAACTAAATTCAAGATTACAAGGTCATCCAACAACACACGAAGGCTTGCCAGGTGTTAGAGTGGCTTCTGGTTCTTTGGGACAGGGTCTTTCTGTGGCGCTTGGAGCTGCACAGGGAAAAAAGCTGGATAAAGATGAAGCTCTTGTGTACACCCTTCACGGTGATGGCGAGTTGCAGGAAGGACAGGTTTGGGAAGCTTTTATGTATGCTGCTGCCAAGAAAGTAGATAATATCATTGCAACCATAGATTACAACGGTCAGCAGATTGATGGCAGCACAGATAATGTATTATCATTAGGCAATCTCAGAGCCAAGTTAGAAGCTTTTGGCTGGGTTGTTTTGGAAGAGAAGAACGGTAACAATCTGGATGCAGTATTAGAGATTCTGGAAAAAGCAAAGGCAGAAACTGGAAAGGAGAAACCAGTTGCAATTCTGTTGCATACAGAAATGGGAAGCGGTGTAGATTATATGATGGGAAGTCACGCTTGGCACGGAAAAGCGCCTAATGATGAGCAACTGGACACAGCCTTTAAACAACTTTATCTGGAAGCACCAGCAGATTATTAATCATAAGTGATATAAAATTAATGATAAATGGTTTTTATCAATTAAATTCTTAAAATCATTTTCAGCGATCATTTATCAATTATAATATTCATCCATCAATCTTAATAAAATGAAATATACATATACAGAAAAAAAAGATACACGTTCAGGTTTCGGAGCAGGATTAGCTGAGTTGGCTGATAAAAATCCAAATGTTGTGGCACTTTGTGCAGACTTAATCGGATCCCTGAAAATGGAGAAATTCATAGAGAAAGCACCCGAAAGATTTTTCCAGACAGGGATAGCCGAAGCTAATATGATGGGAATGGCAGCCGGCCTTACCATCAACGGGAAAATTCCGTTTGCTGGTACTTTCGCCAATTTTGCAACCTCCAGAGTTTATGATCAGATTCGCCAGTCGATTGCTTATTCCGGCAAGAATGTGAAAATTGCCGCGTCTCACGCAGGAGTAACTTTGGGAGAAGATGGTGCAACACACCAGGTTTTGGAAGATATCGGGATGATGAAAATGCTGCCGGGAATGACAGTTATCAACCCGTGCGATTATAACCAAACGAAAGCGGCTACATTGGCTGCTGCAGAACACAATGGCCCTGTTTACCTAAGATTCGGGAGACCGGTTGTCCCGGTTTTCATTCCGGAAGATATGCCTTTCGAGATCGGGAAAGGGATTCTTTTGCAGGAAGGAACAGATGTTACCATCGTTGCAACAGGACATTTGGTGTGGGAATCTTTGCTAGCTGCAGATGAGCTGGAAAAAGAAGGTATTTCTTGTGAGATAATTAACATACACACCATCAAACCTTTGGACGAAGAAATTATCCTGAAATCTGTAGAAAAAACAGGCAAAATAGTTTCTGCTGAAGAGCACAACTATCTTGGTGGTCTCGGCGAGTCTGTTGCCGGAATGCTTTCCAGAAGAAGACCAACGCCGCAGGAATTTGTAGCTGTTAATGATACTTTCGGAGAATCCGGAACGCCGGCAGAACTGATGAAGAAATATCAGATCGATGCCGATGCTGTGGTAAAAGCAGTAAAAAGAATCATCGAAAGAACCATATAAATTTTCACGATTTGTAAATAGTAAATCCACCATTTTTTTTGGTGGATTTTTTATTTGGCTAAGTATAACCACATTGTTAAGTTTGGGCAGCTTGATCCGTCTTCCGCTCCCGCTTTTTTCTGTCATTGCGAACGGTGTGAGGCAATCGTCAGAACTTTTGTACAATCGCAATAACAGAAAAAGAGCTCCGCTCAAGCCGGGCTGCGTGCAATTCAGTGGTTAATATTTTTATAAAGTAAGTTTTGTCATACATGCATTCATTATAAATATTTAATTTTGACAATGCTTCAGATTCCGGAACATAAAATCCCTATTGTCGAAATCAAAAATGATTCTGATGTCAGAATTTTCATCAAAAGAGAAGATTTGATTCATCCAACCATTTCCGGGAACAAATTCTGGAAACTATTGTTCAATGTCAATCAATATCTGGAATCGAAACCGGAAAATCCTTTGTTGATCACTTTTGGCGGTGCATTTTCCAATCATATAGCGTCGGTTGCTGCATTCGGAAAACAATTTAATATCCCGACAATCGGAATCATCAGAGGAGAAGAATTGGAAAATAACTGGCAAAATAATCCGACACTTTGCAAAGCTTCCGAAAACGGAATGCAATTCTTCTTCGTTTCAAGAGAAGACTATCAAAACAAAGAAAGATTGACCCAAGAATTTTCTGATAAATATCCGGATGCACTTATCATTCCGGAAGGCGGAAGTAATAAAATGGCGGTTGAAGGCATCCAATATTTGCTGGGAAATGACACCAAAGATTTTGACTATCTTTGCACAGCAGTAGGGACAGGAGGAACAGTTGCGGGGATTTCTAAGTTTGCGGAAGCCAATCAGAGTGTGATTGGAATCAAAGTTGTAAAGGATGATTCGCTGGAAAAAACAATATCGGAATGGAGTGGGAAAAGCAATTTCAGATTGATAGATGCCGATGAAAACAGATATGGCAAAATATCTGATGAGAATGTCCGTTTTATCAATTGGTTTCGGGATGAGTATCAGATTCCGCTGGATCCAATCTATACAGGAAAATTGATGCAAAAGATTTTTGATCTGGCGGAGAAAAGTTTTTTTCCGAAAGGTTCTAAAATTTTGGCATTTCACACAGGTGGATTGCAGGGAATCAAAGGAGCAAATCAGTTTTTGGAAAGTAAAGGAAGAATTCGGATCAATGAATATCCGTAACATCGGCAATCTGTAGGATCCAAGTGTAATTTCAATTCCAGTAGAGATTCCTACAG
>JAEXJU010000326.1 GCA_023448955.1 Bacteroidota bacterium | reverse complement strand
GAATAAATGGATCGATTTCATCAATTTCGATGTGCAGTATCCCACAGTTCGCGAAACTCACACGATTGAAGTCTTAAGCAGAACACATCAGAAAAAAGTGATGAACTATATTCAGGAGCATTTTACCTTTAGAAATCTGGGAGTTTACATCTGCCTTTGTTCGGGAATGCGCATTGGGGAAATCTGTGCCCTGACCTGGGAAGATATTGATACGGACAACGGAATTATCAACATCCGCAAAACCATTCAGCGAATTTATATGATTGATGGGGGAGAAAGAAGAACGGAACTTTTGATTGATTCTCCTAAAACAAAAAATTCGATCCGTGAAATCCCGATCAGCAGAGATTTGCTGAGAATGCTTAAACCGTTTAAGAAAATTGTAAATCCTGCTTTTTATGTACTGACCAACGATTCTAAACCTACAGAACCCAGAACTTACCGAAGCTATTACAAAAATCTGATGCGCTATCTGGAAATTCCGGATATTAAATTTCACGGTTTGAGACACAGTTTTGCCACAAGATGCATCGAAAGCAAATGCGATTATAAAACCGTGAGTGTTTTGCTCGGTCATTCTAATATCAGTACAACTCTGAACTTGTACGTTCATCCCAATCTGGAACAGAAGAAAAAAGCCATTGACCAGATGTTTAAAGCGCTAAAATAGTTGCAGTTGTCTCCGATTATTTCTTACATTTGGGAAAACTAAAACAACTTTGTCAAAGTTATAAGGACTTTGACAAAGTTTTTAACCAAAACTCAGTACGAATGTCAAGCCAGCCGGAATATATTTTAGAGCAGAAATTAGTAGAACAGTTACAGCAGTTAGGACATAAAAAAGTGACGATTCGCAGCGAAGCGGATCTCATCAGAAACCTAAAAACCCAGCTCGAAGTTCACAATAAAAAAACATTTTCAGAAAAGGAGTTTGAAAAAATCCTTAATCATCTTTCTAAAGGAAATGTTTTTGAAAAAGCTAAAACGTTACGGGATAAATTTCATTTTATAAAAGACGACGGAACTTCAGAATGGATTGAATTCATCAGTCAGGATCACTGGTGCCAGAATCAGTTTCAGGTCACGAACCAAATTGCTCAGAAAGGAAATTTTAAAAACAGATATGATGTAACCATTCTGATTAACGGATTGCCTTTGGTGCAGATTGAGCTGAAACGTCGTGGTCTGGAAATGAAAGAGGCTTTCAATCAAATAAACCGTTATCATCATCAGTCTTTTAATTCCGGAAGTGGATTGTTTAATTATGTTCAGTTATTTATCATCAGTAACGGAGTAAATACAAAATATTATTCTAATAACGCAAAGCAAACATTTAAGCAAACCTTTTTTTGGTCGGATGAACACAACAACAATATTACTCAACTTGACCATTTTGCTCCTGCATTTTTAGAGCCTTGTCATATTGCCAAAATGATCACCAAGTATATTGTTCTGAATGAAACGAATAAGATACTGATGGTTTTAAGACCTTATCAATATTACGCGGTTGAGAAAATTGTTGACAGGGTAAGAAATACGGATAAGAACGGTTTTGTCTGGCATACAACAGGTTCAGGAAAAACACTGACTTCCTTTAAAGCAAGCCAGATCCTGAAAGAAATTCCTAAAGTGGAAAAAGTAGTTTTTGTGGTGGATAGGAAAGATTTGGATTATCAGACTCAAAAAGAATTTGATGCTTTTGAAAAAGGAAGTGTGGATGCTACGGAAAATACAGCACATTTGGTTAAACAACTTTCCGATAATACTAAACTTATTGTAACGACTTTACAGAAGTTAAATACGGCAATTACCAAAGAAAAGCACGGCAATAAAATTGACAAGCTGAAAGATAAAAAGGTGGTTTTCATTTTTGATGAGTGTCACAGAAGTCAGTTCGGAGATACGCATCAGAACATTAAAAAATACTTTAAAAATGCCCAAATGATAGGCTTTACAGGAACTCCGATTTCTGAAGTGAATTCAATTGGGAAAATAGACGGCGCTCCGGCAACAACGAATAGACTTTTTGAAGATTGTCTGCATAAGTATATGATTACAGATGCTATCCGTGATGATAATGTTCTGAAGTTTTCTGTGGAATATGTGGGAAGATACAAGGAAAAAGAAGGAAGCAATACGTATATTGACACAGATGTTGAAGCCATAGATACACAGGAACTCCTTGAAAGCCCGAAACGTCTTGAAAAGATTGCAGATTATTTGATAGCAGAATACGGAAGAAAAACGCATAACGGTACTTTTAATGCAATGTTCTGTGTAAGCAGTATTGATGTTTTGCAGAAATATTATGATCTTTTCCAGAAGAAAAAAGAGGAAAACAGGCACAATTTGAAAATTGCCACTATTTTCAGCTATGGAACCAATGAAGAGTCTAAAGATGCTACCGGAATTTACGAGGAACCGGAGTTAGGAATGGTCGCAGAACCACAGGCACAATATGGAGATTCTCACAGCAGAAATGTGTTGGAAAAATATATTGGTCATTACAATGAAATGTTTGGAACCAATTTTACGACCAAAGACAGCCAGAGTTTTTACAATTATTACAATGACATTGCTAAAAGAGTCCGCAGTAAAGAAATTGATTTA
>JAEXJU010000316.1 GCA_023448955.1 Bacteroidota bacterium | reverse complement strand
GTATTGTATATATCTGTGCTCTTATTGATAAAATTGTAGCCTCCTTTTATCTGTTCGTTATCTCGCAGCCTTTTAAACGCACTACCGGTATCTACAGTAGGAAATCCCGTATCTATAACCGCAATAGTTACACCTTTGCCTGTATATCCTGCAATGTGAACGGAACGTAGATTTACCTGATCTATTTGTGCCAGACCATTCCCATAATTGAAAGTTGTCAAAGTGTTTTTGTTAATATTTTCCGGACTGAATTCTTTAAATTTCTGAATTTTTTCTTTTTGAATTCCACCGTTGGGATTTTTAACAAAACTCTCAATATGATCCACGTAGGATTGCTGAGCTAACAATTGTTTCTGTGCAGACGTCGCATTAACAGCAACACCATTCAACCACTTTGAATAATCAGTTACCGTAAAACCTAAATTTCTGATGTTTTGAATGTATGCGGATTCTATTGGAGCATCCTGATCTGTAAGTGGTATTCCGAGATTCGTTCTTCTGTCAAGAGATTTTTGCGTAAGTTCAGACAAAGGATTGTTATAGAATGCCGACTTATTTGGCTTGTCCTTGAAAAAAACAAAGACTAACTCAGTTTGAGCAGCCGAAAATAAAGAGATTCCCAGTGATAAAATTGTAAATATTTTCTTCATCAATCGTTGATTTGATTTTTTAAACACATAAAATAAATGTAAATTTACAGAATAAATTTTTTGCTTTCAAAAACATCATGTAATATTGATGATTTTGTCATTGTAATCAATAATAAAATATTCCTTTATGAAAAAAATCCAAATGGTTGATTTGCAAAACCAATATTATAAAATAAAAAGTGAGGTAGATAATGCGGTTTTAAATGTGATGGATTCCGCCGCTTTTATAAATGGTCCAGAAGTCAAATCTTTCCAGTCCGATCTTGAAAATTATTTGGATGTGAAACACGTTATTCCTTGTGCCAACGGAACAGATGCGTTGCAAATTGCATTGATGGCATTGGATCTGCAAGAAGGCGATGAAGTTATAACCGCAGATTTTACATTTGCAGCAACTGTAGAAGTGATTCACTTATTAAAGCTAAAATCAGTTTTGGTAGATGTAGATTATGATACATTTACAATTGATACGGAAGCAATTAAAAAAGCAATTACACCCAGAACAAAAGTGATTATTCCAGTTCATCTTTTTGGGCAGTGCGGTAATATGGAAGAAATTCTTAAAATTGCAAAAGAGCACAATCTATTTGTCGTCGAGGATAATGCACAAGCCATAGGTTCAGATTTTATTTTTTCTGACGGAACTTCCAAAAAGTCCGGAACAATGGGAACTATCGGAACCACATCTTTTTTTCCGTCAAAAAATCTGGGTTGTTATGGCGATGGTGGCGCTATTTTTACCAATGATGATAATCTGGCTCACAGACTGAGAGGTATTGTAAACCACGGAATGTACGAGCGTTATTATCACGACGAAGTGGGTGTTAATTCTCGTTTGGACAGCGTACAGGCTGCCATTTTGAGAAAAAAATTACCAAACCTGGATTCCTATAACGAAGCCAGAAGAAAAGCAGCAGATTTCTATGATGATGCCTTTGCCAATCATTCGCACATCCTTACACCAAAGCGGGCGGAAAACTCAACACACGTTTTTCATCAATATACATTGAGAATTACCAACGGAAAACGTAATGAGCTTCAACAGTTTCTATCAGAAAAAGAAATTCCGGCAATGATTTATTATCCGGTGGCTCTCAGAAAACAAAAAGCCTATTACCAGGAAAGCGATCCGGCAGATTTTGTGAATACTGATGAACTGCTAGATCAGGTTATCTCTTTACCAATGCACACGGAATTAGACGAAGAACAACTAAAATATATCACGGACGCTGTTTTGGAGTTTTTCACTTTGACAAAGTAAAAAATATAATAAAACTATGTCCATTCTAGTAACAGGCGGTCTCGGCTATATCGGTTCACACACAGTTGTAGAACTAATCAACCATAATTTTGATGTCATCATCGTGGATGACCTATCTAATTCTGAAAAATTTATCCTGGATAACATTGAGGAAATTACAGGTAAACGGCCTATCTTTTATCCTTTTGATCTGAGGAGAAAAGAACTATTAAGCCAAGTCTTCGATGCACACAACATCCAAGGTTGTATCAATTTTGCAGCTTCTAAAGCTGTGGGCGAAAGTATGACCGAGCCTTTGAAATATTACGAGAACAATCTGTTTTCATTGATTAATGTTTTGCAGGAATTCAAGGAAAGAAATATTTCCAACTTTATTTTCAGTTCATCATGCACGGTTTATGGACAGGCAGACCAAATGCCGATTGATGAAAATACACCGCTTAAAGAAGCCGAATCATCCTACGGAAAAACCAAACAAATGGGCGAGGATATTCTGAAAGATTTTTCCAGAGCCTATAATAAAAAAGTTACATTGTTGCGTTATTTCAATCCGATTGGTGCGCATCCAACAGCTTTATTAGGAGAATTACCAGCAGGCATTCCGAATAATCTTGTTCCTTATGTTACGCAAACTGCGGCAGGAATCAGAGAAAAATTAAGCATTTGGGGAGATGATTATCCAACGGAAGATGGAACCGCTATTCGTGATTATATTTATGTTGTAGATCTTGCCAAAGCGCACGTTGCTGCTTTGCAAAAGCTGATTAATTCAGAAAATGAAACCGTTCTTGATATTTTTAATCTAGGAACCGGAAAAGGTTCATCTGTTCTGGAAGTGGTCAAAGCTTTTGAACTCGCAAATAATGTAGCAGTTCCTTACCAGATCTGCCCAAGAAGGGAAGGCGATATCACAGTGGCTTATGCTAATGCCGATAAAGCCGAAAGAGAACTAAACTGGAAGTCGGAAACTACTCTCGAAGAAGCGCTTAAAACTACTTGGGAATGGCAGAAATATCTTAAAGACAGAAATAATTAATTCTTTTTCAATCTTTACTAAGTTTTACACCTTTGCGCGCTTAAAACAATCGAATTGAAAAATATTTTCAGACTTTGTGTTTAAAAATCGAATCCAATCACTCTAGGTTGGATTTTTTTATGTTGTTTTATTTGCAAAGCTAAAAATATTGTGAAGTCTGATTTCTGCAAAGCCATTGGATTTTATCTTAGATGCATTGATCATAGCTTTTGCCAAAACAGATGTTGGCAAAGGTTGCTGACTTTTGAAAAGCCCGATTTTATTCAATAATTTAATGATTTTCAATCCCAATACTTCACCATTTCTGTCGGTATCTTTTCTCTCCAGCATTCCGGGTTTGAAAATGGTTGTACTTTCAAAATTCAGATCTTTTACGGCTTCTTCCAGCTCACCTTTCATTTTGGAATAGAATAATTTTGAACTGGAATCTGCGCCATAGGCAGAGACTAAAATATAATTTTCTACAGAGTTTTCTTTGGCCGCTTTTGCAAACTGGAATTGATAATCATAATCAATTTTCCATTGCTTATCCTTGCTTCCGGCAGATTTCAAAGTAGTTCCTAGGCAGGAAAATGCAACATCACCTCTCACAAGATGGTTCCATTCTTCCGGGCGATCAAAATCAACAATATGTGCTTTTACTTTCTCATGATGAAAATCGGAACGTCGCCTCACAAAAATTTCGACAGCATCAAAATCGTTATCCAGGCAAAGCTGATTGACAAGATCATTTCCGGTTGCGCCCGTTGCGCCAATTACCAAAGCTTTCATAAAAGTAAGATTTAGTAATAAAGTTAAGGAATTAAAAGTAAAAAAGACTTAATTCAGCTGATTAAAATACTCTCCCAAAATTATTTTAAACCACTCCGTAAAATGCTCAGGTTTTTCAGAAATTTCTTTTTGCAGATCAGCAACCGAAACATAACGCACTTCGGAAACCTCGTCAGTATTCAGGTCAAATTTACCCTCAAAATTTCCGGTAAAAACATAATCCAGTTCGTGTTCCCAAAGTCCTTCGCCTACATCAGCTTTGTAAATAAAATGAAATTTTTCCGTCAGCTCACATTCTATTCCCAGCTCCTCTTTTGTGCGCCTTTTCGCAGCGTCAAGATAAGATTCATCGATTCTCGGGTGCGAGCAGCACGCATTGGTCCACTGGTCCGGCGAATGGTATTTTCCTTCGGCTCGTTTTTGCAAAAGCATTTCTCCTTTTTCATTGAACAAAAAAACAGAAAATGCTCGATGCAAAAGACCATTTTTATGAGCCTGTAATTTTTCCATCTGTCCCAAAACCTCATCCTGAGAATTCACCAATACCACTTTTTCCATAACACAAAAATACAGATTTTAAAACAAATTTTTGGGAGCTTTATCCCGCTTTCCGTTTCAATCTTTTTCTTTTCCTTATGCGAAAGAAAAGAAAAAGGATTTCCACTGCAATCGGGGCTATGGGATTGGTCTCTTGTTAGAATATTTGTCGATAATAAGAACATTATCAAATCCTAGTTTGTCATTCCGTAGGAATCTAAGCAGTCGAGATTCCTACGGAATGACAATATGATGTTTATAATTCTGTTTTTAGATAAACCCTCAAACCCTCAAACTCTCAAACCCGACTTCCACTCATTCGCAAAAGCAATAAAATCTGCAACAGATAATTCCTCTGCGCGGATATCGAGGAAAGGATGGGATTTCATATTTTCAGGAATACCGAGAACTTTCAGGGCATTGCTCATTTTTTTACGTCTCTGTCCGAAGCCTGCTTTTACAATCTGTTTGAATAAAACTTCATTTCCCTCCAAACCAGGTTTCAGATTCCGGGTCATTCGGATCACGCCGGATTTCACTTTTGGAGGCGGATTAAAAACGTTTTCGTGAACTGTAAAAAGATAATCGACATCATAATAAGCCTGAACCAAGACTGACAAAATACCGTAATCTTTTGTTCTTGGTTTTGCAGCAGTTCTTTCAGCAACTTCTTTCTGAAACATTCCGCTCATTTCCGGAACAAAGGAAAAGTTATCAATAATCTTAAACAAAATCTGAGACGAAATATTATAAGGAAAATTTCCGATCACAGCCAATTCTTCGCCAAAAACTTCCGGAATATTGATTTTGAGAAAATCGCCTACAAAGTGTTGTTCCTCTAGTTTCGGATAATGTTTTTTAAGGTAAACAATAGATTCCTGGTCTATTTCTGCAACATAGATTTCTGACTCTTTATCAAGAAGAAATTTGGTAAGAACGCCCATTCCCGGACCAACTTCCAATACTTTTTTGTAGCATTCAAAAGACAAAGAATCTACAATATTCCGTGCGATGTTCTGGTCTGTAAGAAAGTGCTGACCAAGGTGTTTTTTTGCTCTGACGTCCATTCTGTAAAGATATGATAATTATGTTCTAAATTATAGAATTGAAAAAAGAGATACTCATAATGATAAAGTCTTCGACTCCGCTCAGACTGACAGTTTTTTTAATTTAGTATTAGAGATGTCACACTGAGCGGAGTCGAAGTGTTTATTTTGATAGATATTTGAATCAATACATTTTAGTTTTTACACAAGTCACATTTTTAATTTTAACTGGTTTTCCAGCTTTTTTCAACATTCCGGTTCCTAAGTTTCTTTTGAAAACAGTAACTGTGCTGGTATTGACATTAGTTACCAAAATAAATTTCCCGGTCTCATCGATCGCAAAAGTTCTTGGATGTTTTCCGCCAGTTTTTTGATAGCCGATAGATTCCAATGTTCCGTCATTCAATACTTTGAAAATCGCAATATTGTTTTCTTTTCCTCTGTTGGTTATATACAGGAATTTCCCGTCGGGCGAAATATGAACATCGGAACTTTCAAAACCTTCTTTAATTTTGTCAGGATGCGTTGCAATTCTCTGGATTTCTTTTAAGTTATTATCGGAAAAATCATAAACTGAAATTATTCCGGCCAATTCTTCTATAGAATAAACTAATTTTCCGTTTTTGCTGAATGTGATATGTCTTGGTCCGCTTCCTGGTTTTGTGTTGATAAATGTACTTTTGTTATCTATCAAAGGCTTATTCTGACTGGCGTCAAAAGGATATTGCAAAATTTTATCTGCTCCCAGATCTGCAAATAAAACAGTTTTAGAATCCGGTGAAAAAACTACTGAATGCGTGTGTGCTTTCTCCTGTCTCTTCGGATTCACGCCGCTTCCTTCCGTGAATTTGAAATGCTGAACCATGGAGTCGATTTTTCCATTATCTAAGAGTGGAAACACACAAATAGTAGCCTGATTATAGG
>JAEXJU010000291.1 GCA_023448955.1 Bacteroidota bacterium | reverse complement strand
CCAGATTGGAGCTCCTATTGGGCTTCCAGGAGTTGCTATTGCCAGCAAGCCGGAAGACCTTATGAAGAATGTTAAAAAGTAAACTAAAAACGCTCCGAAATCCGGAGCGTTTTTTTTTGATATACTTTAGAAAAGGTTTCTGGATTTGGCCTCTTCTTTTACTTTTCCATAACTCATAATATTTGCAATAAGAAGTGGAATAAAAGTAATGGGCAATATCGTAAACACACCAAAACCTTTAGTTGCAGTTATATATAATCCACAAACCAGCATAATGATGAATAGAGAAAAAAACACAATGTAAATAGCCTTCGCCGATTTAATTTTCCTTAGCAATTCTTCATTTGTAAGATCAGAAAGATTATCTGTATTTTTCATTGTCTATAATTTGAAACTCAGCGTAGCATTAAAGAATCTTCCCGTAAGTCTGACCGGAACCGGATAGTAAACACTCGGTGAAGAACTCACATCACTTACCCATTGGTTAGCAATTGTGTTATTGATATTAAAAGCATTAAAAATCTGAACTCCCAAACTTAGCTCCTTAAAATTTCTCCAAAAAGTTCCGCTGGCTTTATTATCTTTTTGATCAATAAAAATCTTTGTAAGACCTATATCTACCCTTTTGTAGGAAGGCAATGTTTTCTGATAACGGTAAGCGGCATAATAATCCGGCAATCCTGCGCTGTCAAATGAAACCGGTGTTCCGGAATTGATTCCGCTGGCAAATGTCAAGGTCAAATTCACTCTCATGCTCGGAAATTTCGGCATATAATCCTGGTAAAACATAGAAAAACGGAAACGCTGGTCTGTTGGTCTTGGGATGTAACCTTTCCCATCAATACTTTCATAAACTCTGGAATAGCTGGCAGAAACCCAAGAATCTACTCCTGGAACAAACTGTCCGAATAATCTGGCATCCAATCCATAAGCGTAACCTTCTGAGTTATTCTTTCCGGCATAGCGGATTCTGACATTGTCCAGATAATAAGGAATAAGGTTTTCCATTTTCTTATAATACGCTTCAGTAGTAAGTTTAAAAGGTTTTCTGTCTTTACCACCCACCTGAAACTCATAATCATTAGCAACGATAATCTGGTAAGATTTCTGAGCTTCAATATTTGGGTTGAAAGCGCCCGTCAGATCCTTAATTTCCTTATAAAATGGAGCCTGATAATAAACACCTCCCGAAATCCTGAATAACATATCCATATCCCAGTTTGGTTTGATGGCAATTTGCGCTCTCGGACTAAAAAGCGTCTGCTTGTTGAAGCTCCAGTTCTGAATTCTCGCACCACCATTCACGAAAATTCTGTTGTTTCCCCAATAGAATTTCTTAGAAAACTGTGCATAAGCCGAGATTCTGGTTGGTGAGATATTATTTTGTCCGGCTATGTTGAATTTCAGGTTAAGATCTGATGTATCCAGCTGTCCCGGAATCACAAAATCTCTCGGATTGCTATAACCAATGGAATCCACAAACTGCCATTCATTGGTATAATCTTTAATTGTTTCTCTTTCAACTTTAGCTCCGACTTCAATATCCGTATTGACATCCGGCGAAAACTTTGTTCTGAACTGCGACCCAACTACGCGAACTAATAAATCATTCCTTGCATGATCTATCTGTCCGCCGGCATCATATCCTGCAACAGGATTTCCCTCATCATCAAATGCTTCCAGAATGTAACCGGAAGCTAAGGAATAATATTCCCTTTCTCTGTTCTGATAAGCAAAGTTGTCTAATGTAAACTGCCATTTTTTACTTGGCTTGAAGTTCACACTCACTGTTCCCATCATATTTTTATACTGGTCGTCCTCTTGTCCATTATAAAAAACAGTCAGCCTCAAAGGTCGCTGGAGGCTTCCAAAATCCACTTCTTTCTCTTTAGGAACCATTTTGTAATCATTCTTAGCAAAATAACCTAAGAAAGACAAAGACCATTTTTCATTGAACTGGTAATTAAGATAAGACTGCAGATCAAAATACTGCGGATTGAAGTCGGTGTCTTCATTCAGTGTGTTGAGTACCAAATTTGTGTTTCTGTAACGTCCGGAAATAAGACCTGTCAGTTTTTTATCTTTGGAAGCAAAGCCTGTGGTCAATCTGCCGCCAATCAAACTTGCTTCACCGGAAAGCTCAAACTTTTCCGGCTGTCTGTAATAGATATTTAAAGCGGATGACATCTTATCACCATATCTCGGCTCAAAACCGCCAGCAGAAAAATTGATGGTTGAGACCATATCCGGATTGATGATACTCATCCCTTCCTGCAAAGAGTTACGAACCAGAAAAGGTCTGTAAAGCTCAATATCATTAATGTAAATCAAGTTCTCGTCATAATTTCCGCCTCTTACCATATACTGTGAGCTGAGCTCTGCATTGGAGTTTACGGATGGTAAACTTTTGATAAGACTTTCTACACCGCCACCAAGCGAAATAACAGTCTGTGCTTCCTTCGCAGAAATTTCTACAGACGTAAGATCATTAGTAGTCCGTTTCGCTCTTTTCTGGAAAACGACTTCCTGGATTTCATTTTCTTTAGCTACAGGTAGAAAAAGAACATTAACAGACTGAGATCTTGGCGATGTTTTAATGACTTTAGAAAAGCCTTTGAAATTCTCTTTTTGTACTTTCAGTTCCTGCTCTGTTGTGGCAATCGGGATCTTTATGAAACCATTATTATCGGTTTTATAAGACTGATTGTTATAGGTAACATCTGCATCGGAAACCGATTTTCCGTCCTCGTCCAGAACTTTTAGGCTGATTTGTGAAAATGCCGTCAGTGGCAATAAAAAGAGAATTAAAAAGATATAATTTTTCAAAGCTGTAGTTTTTTATCTGATGTTTATTGTTTTGTATTATTGAATCAACAAAAATAGCAATTAATACAAAGAACGAAAGAATATTTGAAATTCTTGTGTTAAAAACTGAAATAAATAAAAAGTCCGGCAATTCCGGACTTCATTTTTTATAATATGGCTTCTCTGATTCTGGTAAGTTTCCCTAAAAGATCATCCAGCAAATCGAGCTTCAGCATATTGGCGCCGTCTGATTTTGCAACGGATGGATCAGGATGTGTCTCTATAAAAATTCCGTCCGCTCCTACTGCAATCCCTGCTTTTGCGATAGTCTCAATCAGTTCCGGTCTGCCACCAGTCACACCCGAATTCTGATTCGGTTGCTGAAGTGAATGGGTAACATCCAGAATAACGGGAGAATAATCTCTCATTGTAGGGATTCCGCGGAAATCTACTACCAGATCTGTATATCCGAAAGAATTTCCCCTTTCAATAATTGCTGTTTTTTCATTCCCTGAATCTTTCACTTTCTGAACTGCAAATTTCATAGACTCCGGCGAAAGAAACTGCCCTTTTTTAAGAGTTACCGCTTTCCCTGTTTCTGCTGCAGCCACTAAAAGATCCGTTTGTCTTACCAGAAATGCAGGAATCTGTAAAACATCCACATATTCCGCAGCCAAAGCCGCGTGATCGTTTTCATGAATGTCCGTTGTAGTTGGAACATTGAATGTCTCCCCTACTTTCCTCAGGATT
Source organism: Bacteroidota bacterium (assembly GCA_023448955.1). Classification (GTDB taxonomy): domain Bacteria; phylum Bacteroidota; class Bacteroidia; order Flavobacteriales; family Weeksellaceae; genus Epilithonimonas. Next base: position 941 of record JAEXJU010000291.1, on the reverse strand, counting down.
TTTAACGCTTTCTCATCTCCGATTCCGGTGAAGGAATCAACTCGGCTTCTGTTAGCCTTTCTAAAGCTTCCTTTGAAGATGTAAGGAATATTATATTTGTCAGACAGCTTTACGATATGCTCTGCAATCTGCAATGCCATTGTTTCATCTTCAATAGCGCAAGGCCCTGCAATCAGGAAAAAATTACTCGAATCTTTGTGATGAATATGATCTAAATATTGTATCATTTCTTTGGTTTTAGAATTATAATTTTAGAATGAACGACTCCAAAATCTGAGTACAAATATACGGAATTAATAACGCAATTTTTTTTCCTACTTGCGCTATCACAATGGTTGAAATTATCTATTTATCAAATTTGATGATAATTTTTTGGAATGTATTAATATTCCGACTTGTCATTTTATCTTTTAGGCTTTTCTTCCCGAGAACTTTCCCAAAGTCGGAATCCAGCGTTTGTCCTTTCGGGACTTGCCAGTAGAAAATACCATTGACGATTTTACCTTTTTCATTCTCTGCGTGATTTGATTTTTGAAATTCTTCCAGCAAAGTTTCTTCTACTTTTTCAGAACCCAGAAAAACATAATTGTGACAATTTTCGATTGGCGGAAAAGGGTCATTCTTTAAAATTTCATTGATTTCTTTTTCGTTTTTGATGAAAAGAAAGGCATCATAATTAAAATGTTCCGACATTGATTTTTCTAAGATCTTCTTTAATTCAGCTGAAGTTTTATCCGACTGAAACAGTATATTTCCGCTCGCCAAAACCGAAGATACATTCTGAGCGCCCGCATCTGAAAATACTTTGCAGACATCTGCCATTTTCATATTGGTTCCTTTGACATTAACACCGCGAAGAAAAGCACAGTATTTTTTCATAGTTGATGATTGATGGTTGATGGTTGATGGTTGATGGTTGATAGTTGATAGTTGATAGTTGA
>JAEXJU010000198.1 GCA_023448955.1 Bacteroidota bacterium | reverse complement strand
GTTTCTTCAACGTCAAGCTTATCAGCGATGATAGCTTTTACTCTTGATGCAATGTCTGACATAATATTTATTTTTAATTAATGTTAATTTGGTGCAAATATATAAAAATTCAAATCATTTCAATTTTTTTTTAGTTTTTTAGCCTTTGCAGGATTCTATCTTTTTTATAATCAAATCTTTAAAATTACAATAGTTATGGTCTGAAAATTTCCTTATTTTTGCCTCTTATTATAAAAGATATTATGGAACAGTTTCCGGATAATGATGACGATGTTTTCACAGGTAAGGAACATACACCGCTGAGAAAAGATGCTTTTGAGCTTGAACCTGAAGAAAAGATCAAGAAGATTGAAGGGCTTTTTGCCGAAATAATGCACACATTAGGACTAGATATGACAGACGACTCTCTGAAGGATTCGCCAAAAAGAGTGTCCAAGATGTATGTCAATGAAATCTTCGGTGGTTTGCTTCCTGAAAATAAACCAACGATCTCCACTTTTAAAAATCAATACAAGTACAGACAGATGCTGGTGGAAAAGGATATTACTGTTTATTCTTTCTGCGAACATCATTTTTTACCAATCATCGGTAAAGCACATGTGGCTTATATTTCCAATGGTGAGGTAATTGGTTTGTCAAAGATCAACAGGATTGTAGATTATTACGCCAAACGTCCGCAGGTGCAGGAAAGACTGACGATGCAGATCGTTGATGCTTTGAAGGATGCTTTGGGTACTAATAATGTAGCTTGTATTATCGATGCAAAACATCTTTGTGTGAATTGCAGAGGTATAAAAGATACGGCAAGTTCTACCATTACAGCTGAATTGAGCGGGATTTTCAGAACGAATCCGATTACAAGACAAGAGTTTCTGCATTATGTAGGAAGCCACGCAAAGTTTGATTAATTTAATTTGAAATGGGTTAATTTGAGGATGAAAAACTTTGTGGAATTTTTTTCATTCCATAGGAATCTCAATATTCTATTGGTTTTGAATTTAGTCTTATTTTTTTCTTGTGAAAAAGAACAGAAAATTCCAAATTGTGAAGAGGTACGAAAAATTGCAAAATCAGATTTTGAAAAAAGAAAATATATTTATTATGACTATCAATATTTGACCGATGATAAATCTTCAAATAAAGAATTTGCCGAAATTTTAAAAAAGGAAAACATAAAAGTTATTTACAAAACAAAATATCCAATATCAGATGTAATTGTTCCTGAAGAAAAAATTGAGGAAAGTAAAAAATGTTATCAAATAATGATGAATTATCAATTGAAAGCTAAATTCGTAATTTTTTTTTTGATAGTGCTAGAATTGAATCAAAGAAAATACATCTTCAAAATCTAAAGATTAAATAAATTATCAGGTTCTTAAAATAGATTTATGAACCATCATTTAAAAGCAATTAATAATGATAAAATTTAAAAAACAGTCGAACAAAATATTTATAGCAACAATTATTTGTTGTTATTGTTTTGTGTCAATATTTTAAATCATTTATCAACTATCATTCATCATTTATAAAAAGATGCAACTAAAAATATACAATTCGCTTTCAGGCGAAAAAGAAGTTTTCAAACCAATATTAGAAGGTAATATCGGGATGTACGTTTGCGGACCAACGGTTTACAGCAATGTACATTTGGGAAATGTGAGAACATTTTTGTCTTTCGATTTCATTTACAGAAGCCTTCAGTTTCTGGGCTATAAAGTCAGATATGTCAGAAATATCACCGATGCAGGACATCTCACGGACGATGGCGATATCAATAATGACCGGTTCATCAAACAATCTAGGCTGGAAAAACTGGAACCGATGGAAATCGTACAAAAATATACGGTTGATTTTCACGACGTTCTGAATAAATTCAATTTGTTGCCTCCGACTATTGAACCGACAGCAACTGGTCACATCATCGAGCAATTGGAACTTACTAAACTTTTGGTAGAAAAAGGGTTTGCTTATGAAAGCAATGGTTCTGTTTATTTCGATGTGTTGGAATACAATGCGAGAGGTCTCAATTATGGAGAACTTTCCCGAAGAAATATTGAGGAATTATTTGCAAATACAAGAGATTTGGATGGACAAGGCGAGAAAAAGAATCCACAAGATTTTGCGCTTTGGAAAAAAGCATCGCCGGAACATATTATGAAATGGCCGTCACCTTGGGGAGAAGGTTTCCCTGGCTGGCATCTGGAATGTACTGCGATGAGCACCAAATATCTGGGCGACCAATTCGATATCCACGGTGGTGGAATGGATTTGAAATTCCCGCACCACGAGTGTGAGATTGCTCAGGGAAAGGCTTGCAACGGCGTAGAGCCCGTAAAATATTGGATGCACGCCAATATGCTGACGATGAACGGACAGAGAATGAGCAAATCCACCGGAAATTACATCCTTCCAATGGAATTAATAACCGGAAATAATGATTTCTTTGAGAAAGCGTTTCATCCAAGTGTATTAAGGTTTTGTTTCTTGCAGGCACATTATAGAAGTGTTTTGGATATTTCCAATGATGCGATGTTGGCGAGTGAAAAAGGCTTCAATAGATTGATGGAAGCTGTGAAAATCTTGAATACGCAAAGTCAAGTTGAAGGTGTAGAGACCTCTTCTTTTGATTATAAAAATTGGAAGGAAAAAGTCTTAGAAGCTCTGAATGATGATTTCAATAGTCCGATTTTAATTTCTCATTTATTTGAAGCTGTGAAGTTTATTTCGGCATCTAAACTCGGGAAAGAAAGTATCTCGACAGAAGATTATGATGATTTGAAACAATTTCTGAACGCTATAGTTTTTGATGTTTTGGGACTTCAAATGATTGAAGAGTCCAATAATGATAAGCTTGACCAGACTTTGCAGGTATTGATTGATTTGAGAAATCAGGCCAGAAAATCTAAAAATTGGGAATTGTCCGACCAGATCCGCGACCAACTTCTTGAAAAAGGAATTGAGCTGAAAGATGGACGAGATGGAACGAGTTATGTTCTTAATTAGAAATCAACAGATAAAAACCAAATCAATAAAAAACCTTTCATGAAAATGAAAGGTTTTTTATTGATTTGATTATGATTTTGCAAAAAATACTTAACTTAGTACTATTCAAAAACTATCATTATGAAAAAAACTTTATCTTCTTTATTATTGTTGTCAATTGGAACATTGGCTTTTGCACAACAGGATTTGTTGGCGCTTACTGGCAAGGAAACTGCGAATATTGTTTTTCAGGATTTCAGAGCTCTGGATTCTAAAGCAGGAATAACCCGCAATGTTATTTTATCTTCTGCCGATCAGCCGGCTGTATTTTCTTTAAAACAAAATCGTGAAATCATTGAAGATAAAAAAGCAAACGCAAACGCAAATGCAGTTGCTGGTCAAATGGCAACATTGGCATTAGATTCAAGAGGAAATTTGATTTACATGCCATTGTTCTCTTCCAATATTTATGTTCTTGATTCCAGGACGAAGAATGTGACTCTGCTGGAAAATAATCTTTCCAATCCTACAGCTTGCGACACTGGTTCGCAGTTTTCAAGAATGAGTATCGGGAATGACGGCAGCGTCTATGCACTTTCCAACTCAGGATCGCAGTTATTGAAAATTTTCTTTAAAGACGGGAAATATAATGTTACCGATTTGGGAGTTGTGAAGGATGATTCCGGCAACGGAGATAATCAGCTAAGCAAAATGATGACGGGATTTGGAGGTGATATGATTGCAGATGACGCGGGTACTTTCTACGTTTTTTCTGCGACAGGGAATATTTTTAAGGTCAAAAATATGACCGCACATTTCATCGGTAAAATAAAATCTTTGCCAGAAAATTTTTCCATTAATGGTGTTGCAGTTAATGCTGATGGAAAAATTGTCTTAGCCAGTGCAAAAGGTGGCGTTTTCCATACTTTGAATGTCGAAACTTTGCAGGCAGAAAAAATGAACAACAATCTGTCGATGCCGGTTTATGATTTGGGAAGTTCTTATCTTTTGAAATCGAATAAAGTGGCGGTTGATATTAATAAAAATGACATCTACCCAACAAAAGTTTCAGAAGGTTTTGTCAATGTAAGAATAGCCAATAACCAAAAGGGAAATGGAACAATCAAAGTGTATAATATTGCAGGAAATCTGGTAATAAATCAATCGGTTACGAATATTTCTAACTCAGAAAACAGAATTGAGCTAGGAAAATTGACATCAGGCGTCTATCTTGTTAATGTAGAATCTGAAAATGGGAAGACAATTATTTCCAAAAAAATCATAGTGAAGTAAATCACATTTATCATAAAAATTTAAAAATACGGTTAATGAAAGTTAAACCGTATTTTTATTTGAATCAGGAAGATTACTTTTGGGCAAACAATTGGCATTTGAAAAGACTTTTACAATTTATTTTTCTTTCTATTTCTGCTTTTTCTTTTTCCCAAATCATTAAGGGAAGAGTTTTTTCAGAAGAAGGTTTGGCCCTGCCAAAAGTTCTGGTGGTAAATATGGCTTCCAATCAAAAAGTTTATACTGATGTTTTCGGTTCTTTTTCAATTTTGGGAAAACAGGGAGATGAACTGCGGTTTGCCAAAGAACATTACAAAGGTTATAAAGCTATTGCCATTAATAATGAAGTGAATATTAACCTTGAAAAATTACCACAGGAAATAGAAGAAGTCAAAATCATTAATAAAAGAATTGCAGATTCTCAGGAAGAAGAATTGCGAAAATCAATAGGGCTTCCAAAAGGTCCAGACAAACCCCGTGAGAAACCTGCCGATGCTGTAGATGATATTCTGAAACCACTTATTGGTATTCCTCCAATGCTTAATTTTCAGGCTATTTATGATGTGGTTAGTGGAAAATCCAAACGCCTGAAAAGGCTTTACAAGTATGAGGATTTGCAGGAAGGACTCACCTGGATTAAGCAGAATGTGGATTGGGAATATTTCCGTGATGCCGGAATAAAGCCGGAAAACATGAACGATTTCCTGATGTACGCACTGCGTGATGAGCGCGTGCTGATGTATATGAAAGCTAAAAATATCGGTGGCATTACAGTCTCTCTGGATAATCAGATTGCGCCATATCTTGAAGTTATTTCAAGAAAAAAATAAAAATTTTATATCTTTCAATAAATCATTAAATTGCGTCCATATTAATAGACCTTAATAATGAAACTATACTTTAGTGTTAACTTCGGGACAAAAGTTGGCCAGCGTCTCATTTTGCGCCTGTTTGACAGGAAAAATGAGCATCGAGACTACGATCTGAGCTACTCCGAGAATAACAACTGGACAACTGAACTGGATTATTTTTCCAAATCGATTCTTTACAAATATCTTTTAGTCAATGAAAATGGTGATGTTCTGGATGAGGAAATTCCCTTTCACAGGCTCAATCTTCCTAACAGCTTCAAAGAATTTGTGATTTTTGATCAGTGGAATCTTAAGAATTTCCCGGAAAACTATCTCACGAACAAAATTCTTCATAACCGTCTGCAGGATTTTCAGCCAAAAAAGCAGCCTGTTGTTAAAAAACATACGCACCTTTTCCGGATAGAAGCGCCACTTTATCATCCCAACTGGCAGCTGGTTTTGGTGGGAAATGTGGATGCGCTCGGAAACTGGGATTATGAAAAAGCAGTTGAGCTGTCTGAAACAGATTACGGCGTTTGGGAAACTGGTGTTGAAATCAAATCACATCAGACGATTCTTTACAAATATGCTATAAAAGACAGGAATACGAATAAAGTCTTCTACATAGAACCGGGCGATAATCGTTGGGTTTTCGGAAATCCGAACAAGGATATTCTGTATGTCAAGGCAGATCATTATTTTAAATTTGATAATCATACACTTTGGCATTCAGCTGGTGTTGCAGTTCCGGTATTTTCTCTGAGAACGGATGACGGTTTTGGTGTTGGAGAATTTTCAGATATCAAAAAACTTGGCGATTGGGCTAATGAAACCAAACTGTCTGTAATCCAGATCCTGCCGATTAATGATACGACTGCAAATTATACGTGGACAGATTCTTATCCTTATGCCGCAATTTCGGTTTATGCATTGCACCCGCAATATCTCTCAATCGAAAAACTACAATATGAGTTAGCAAAAGATCTGAAAGAAGATTATTTTGCGAAAAAAGCGGAGCTGAATGCATTGTCACTTGTAGATTACGAGCAGATGATTACCGGAAAGTGGAAATATGCGACGGCTGTTTTTGAAGAAAATCAGGATGAAATTCTGAAAGATAAAAATTTCAAAAAATTCATTAAAGACAATGAAGAATGGTTGATGCCTTACGCAGCTTTTTGTGTGCTGAGAGACAAGTACAAAACGCCTAACTTCAATGAATGGAAGACGCATAAAAAATATGTGGCAGGGAAAGTAGCGATCCTTTATTCTCCGAAACATAAAGAATATTCTAAAATAATGCTTCACGCTTGGGTTCAGTATCAGTTGCATCTGCAGTTACAGGATTCTATAGAATATCTTCATCAATTGGGAATTTCTGTAAAAGGAGATTTGCCAATCGGGATTTACCGTCATTCTGTAGAAGCCTGGACGGAGCCTGAACTTTTCGGGATGGATTTCCAAGCCGGTGCACCGCCGGATCAGTTCTCAGATCTGGGTCAGAACTGGGAATTTCCGACTTACAATTGGGAAGTGATGAAAGCTGACGGTTACCAGTGGTGGAAAAAACGTTTCAAAGTTCTGGAGCAATATTTCGATGCGATGAGAATCGACCATATTCTTGGATTTTTCAGAATCTGGAGAATGCCAATTTCTGCGACTCAAGGTTTGCTAGGTTATTTTTATCCGGCTCTTCCCGTTACAGAAAAAGAATTTTCAGACAGACAGATTCCTTTCAGTTATGATCGATACGTTAAACCATTCGTTAATGAGCCGATTCTTTGGGAGAATTTTGGAGATTTTAAAGAAAAAATCCAGAATCATTTCTTTGATAATCATCATAACGGAATCTATACTTTCAAACCAGAGTTTGATACGCAGAGAAAACTAACAGATTATTTCAAAAAACATTCTTGGGATTGGGCAGAAGATAAGCTGATTTCATTAGCTGGAAATGTTCTGTTTTTAACAGAAGAAACGGATAGCGGAATTGTTTATCATCCAAGATTTAATATAGCTAAAACTACGTCTTATAAATATCTTCCGGACTGGGAAAAGGCTAAGTTGAGTGATGTTTACAATGATTATTTCTTCAAACGCCAGGACGGACTGTGGTATCAGAAAGCGATGGAAAAATTACCAGCTTTGCTCAATTCTACATCGATGCTTATTTGCGGTGAGGATTTGGGATTGGTTCCGGATTCAGTTCCTGTAGTGATGGATAAATTGGCGATTACAGCATTAAAGGTTCAAAGAATGCCTTCGGAAAATATACTTTGGTATGACCCGAAAAACGCAAGTTATCTGAATGTGGTTACAGCTTCTTCACACGATAGTTCTACACTCAGACAATGGTGGCACGAGGACAGAAATCTGACCCAGAAATATTTTAATAATCAATTGGGACAATATGGAACTGCGCCTTGGGATTTGGCTCCGGAACTGTCCGAAATGATTATGAAACAACATCTTTACACAGATGCTATGTTGGCAATTTTTCCGATTCAGGAGTTTCTTGCGACAGATGCGGAACTGATGAATCCGAATATGGACGAAGAGCGTATTAACAATCCTGCAGTATTCCCGCATTATTGGCGATACAGAATGCATATCAAGTTAGAAGATCTTAAAACGAAGGATCAGTTTAACCAGAAAATTGCAAGCTGGATAGAAAATAGTGATAGATATTAAGTAAACTATATTAGAATTATATAAGCCTTTCAAAATTTTGAAAGGCTTTTTTGTTGAAAATTATCAGCTTGATTATCAGGGTTTAAATGAGTTTTACAAAATGAATTTTATAAAGAGTTCTGATTTAGCTTTAACTTTTTTTCTTCATTAATATCCAAAAGACAGAAAGTTTGATACCGAAAAATTGAACATCTTTATTAAAAACAATAAATAAAATGAAATGAAACATTGAAAATGTTCCATTTCACAATAGAACAATAAATAAGAACAAATGAAAAAGATAATTTTTACAATAGCAATCATTTTTGGAGGACTGGTTTCTGCACAAGATTATTATGATACTTATCCTCAGGATTATAATGGTTATGAATATTATGACCAATCTTATGATTATCCGGATGAATATTATTACAACTATCCGACAGATTATTATCCGGATCAGTATTATCAAGGTTATTATAACGACTATAGAAATGCTGTATTTTCAATCAATTGGGATCGTTTTTTTCTTCAATATAATTTAACACCTTGGCAGATTGATCAGATTATAGCCCTGAATAACCGATTTGCGAATTATGCTGCTTGGAACACTTATTACAGATGGAATCCGGATAGATGGTACTATGACCGATTCTACGCTTTACAGAATATTTTAGGACCAAGGGTTTTTGTAGTTTATCAGAATGTTTATTTCCGTGGAAGAAGTCCTATTGTTTTTTATAGAAACCGATGCGCCAATTTCTATGCTGTTCGTTATCCTGTGAGACCTGTTTATAGAAATGTCAATATAAATATCTACAGGCTTGACAGAAATAATTTCCGCGAAGGCTTCAGGAATCCGGGAAGAAATATGGGAATGATACAACCTGACCGAAATAATGGCATCAGAAATCCTCAGACACCAAGAAGTGGCGCTAATGGTAATAATATTGGAAATATCAGGAGTTCTGAAAACAATGGAATCCGAAATCACAATGATAATATCAGGAGTTCAGGAAATGTAAGAGAAAATGATAACATAAGAGTTCAGCCAAATAACGAAGCTAATTCAGGCGTAAGAAACGGAGGTTTTCGTAATGGAAATGATGGAGTGAGAAGAAATACTGAGAATACCAGAGAAAATAATAACTTTCGAAACCAAACCCCTGAAAGAAGGATTGAGAGCAGAGGAAACGGACGTTCCGAACAAAGAAACACTTCACCTTCTGAGAGAGGAAACAGAGGTTCAGGAAACAGATTGGTTTCCAGATTTTAATTTAACAAAATTTTATAATTTTTAAACTTAACCTTATAATTATTAAATAATCAAACTAACAAATAAAAAAAATATTAATATTAAATTAGATAAAATGAAAAAATTATTTTTGACAGCAGCGTTTTTAGGATTAGGTGTTTTTGGATTTGCTCAGACAACTCCGGATAGAAGAGCAGATTTTGAACAGAAAAAGGCAGAGCGTATGCAGAAGATGAAACAAGAGCTTAATCTTACAGATGCCCAAGTTGCCCAGATAAAAGCATTACACGAAAAAAAAGCTGCAGAGAGAAAGCAGGAAATGGCAGCCAAGAGAGAAGACAGAATGAAAATGATGAAAGATAATGAAGCAGAAATGCAAAAAATCCTGACTCCTGATCAGTTCAAAAAATTTCAGGCAATGAAAGAGCAAAAAATGGCAGAGAGAAGAGATCATTTTCAAAAAAGAAAAGCTGCAAATACAGCCGTAGTTAAGTAAGTTATTTTTTAGTGGTTAATTTTGTGAAAGAGTGGATTTTTATCCACTCTTTTTTTATATTTGGGAAAAATTAACATGTATGGTAAGTGAAAAAATTATAAATCTCATCAACGAACAAATTACCAAAGAACAATATGCAGCCCAGCTGTATCTTTCTATGAGTGCGTGGTTTTATACTCAGGATCTGGAAGGCATAGCTAACTATTTCCGTGTGCAGTCCAAAGAAGAGCTCATGCACGCAGACAAGATGTTTGACTATGTTCACGATATCGGAGGAACTATTATATTAAATGAAATTCCCAAACCACCTCACGAATTTTCCAGCGCTCAGGAAATCTTTGATAAAGCCTTAGACCACGAAAGATTGGTAACTAAAAGTATTTTTAATATTGTGAAAGCTGCCAATGACGAAGGTGATTTTGCAACCACAAGTTTCCTGCAATGGTTCATCAATGAGCAGGTGGAGGAAGAATCAAGCGCATCGCTTTTGGTTACGAAGATTAAAATGGTAAAAGATAATCCGTCTGCATTATATCTCTTTGATCAGGAACTGGCGCAAAGGGTTTTTAATCCTACCGCTTAAACTTTTTATTACCATGAAAAAACTATTGACCGTTATCGTGATGGTATCTGCAAAGATGCTTTCACAAAATTATGCTATCGCAGATATTCCGGAAGATATGAAAAAAGATGCCAATGCTGTGGTAAGAAATTACAGCGCCCAGCATCTCATCAAAGCTGCAGATAATATGGAAGTTAAAAACACTAATGTGATTTCCATACTTAATAAAGCGGCGGATAATTTTTCTTACGTTTATATTCCTTACGATAAAAACACCAGAATTTCTGATGTGAAAATTAGAGTTCTGGACGAATTTGGAAAGCCGTTAAAAACCTATTCCAAAAGTGATCTGAATGACATAGCGCAGTCTAATGATTCTTATCTTTATACTGATGACAGGGCTTTTGCGATGAAGATCATTCAGCCCATTTATCCTTATACAATAGAAATTGCTTATTCAGAAAAAACCTCAGATACTGCTTTTCTTCCTGTTTTGCAACCTTTCCGGTCTGCAAATGTATCCGTCCAGTCCTGGAGTGAAGAGTTCATCAATGAATCGGGAGTTAATCTCAGAAAAAAAATAACCGAAGGTCAGTTTGGAAAAGCAGAAGTATTAGAAAACGGAAATCACATCAGTGTTTCTTACAGAAATATTCCAGCCATAAAATCCGAAAAATATGCACCAAGTCCGGAAACGATCTTTTCAAAGGCTGAATTTGCTCTGGACAAAGCTTGCCTCAAAGGAAAATGCGGAGACTTTTCTACCTGGAAAGATTTTGCAAAATGGTATAATGATCTTTTGGGTGAAGTTTCGGTGGTTACTCCTGAAATCCAGAAAGAGGTAGATGCGCTCAATCTTACTGGTACTAAATCAGAAAAAGTAAAGAAAATCTATCAGTATATGCAGGGTAAAACCCGCTATGTTTTTGTAGGAATAGGCATTGGTGGCTGGCAGCCAATGGTGGCAGATGAGGTTCGTAAAAAAGCTTATGGAGATTGCAAAGCGCTCACCAATTATATGCGGGTTTTGCTGAAAGCTGCCGGTATTCCTTCTTATTATTCGGTAATTTACAGTGATTTTACACCAAGATTATTTGATCAAAAGTTTCCGAGAATGGACGGAAACCATATTATATTATGTGTTCCTACAGAAAATGGAGACATCTGGTTAGAAAACACAAGTCAGAATATCGCATTTAACCATCTTAGCTACAATACAAGAGACAGGAATGTAATAATGGTGAGTGATGATGATGCTAAAATTGTAAACACACCAGTTTATAAAGGTGAAGACAGCAAAGAAGAATTGCATCTGAAAGCCCAGATTTCCGAAGATGCTTCTCTGAAGGGCACTTCTCAGTTGCTTTACACAGGTGGGATTTATGATTTTAATCTTAGCAAAGTGACAATGAGTCCGCAGGAATTTAAAGAATCTCTGAAAGACGATTTCAATAGCCTTAATTTTTCTAAAATAGAATACAGTAATCTGAAAAACGACAGAGATAATGCAACTTTGACTTATGATGTCAGTTTTGAAGCATCCAATTTTTCGAAAACTTTAGGGAACGATATTTATTTTCGGGCTTTGCCTGTGTCTTATCTTGGGTTTTATCTGGATAGCTCGGAACAGAGAAAACTGCCGCTAGAAGTTTCTTTTGGCTATAATAATGATTATGATATAGAATATACTATTCCTAAAAATTACAAATTCACGGAGATACCGCTTAATAAAAAAATAGATTCGGAATTCGGGAATTATGCCATTTCATTTTCTCAGAAAGATGATAAAATAATAATCAAAAGAACAT
>JAEXJU010000179.1 GCA_023448955.1 Bacteroidota bacterium | reverse complement strand
GATCAATGCAGAGCGTATTTACTCTGTACTGCAGATTCTTTACGGCGCGGTGCTTTTCATCTTGCCACACACAGAAACCCCGGATTCATTTTTCTACATAATGTTGGTAGCGATGTGTTTTTATATGCCGACAATTGCACTAACTAATTCTATATCCTACACAATTCTTAAAAACAGCTCGCTGGATGTGGTAAAGGATTTTCCGCCAATCCGAGTATGGGGAACAATTGGTTTCATAGTAGCCATGTGGATTACCAATCTTACAGGTAATAAAGCTACTGAAGGACAATTTTACATTGCCGGAGCTGTAGCGATATTATTAGGAATATATGCACTGACACTTCCAAAATGTCCGCCTCAAAAATTGATAGATAAAGATGCACCACTCAATGAACAGCTGGGTCTGAATGCTTTCAAGCTTTTCGGAAACTATAAAATGGCGCTTTTCTTCTTGTTTTCTATGCTATTAGGAGCGGCATTACAACTAACAAATGCTTATGGTGATGTTTTCCTGAGTGAATTTGCTCATTTTCCAAAATACGCCAATTCAATTGTGGTAGAAAAATCTACTATTATTATGTCCATATCACAGATTTCAGAAACATTATTCATTCTTGCAATTCCATTCTTTTTGAGAAAATTCGGGATCAAGAAAGTAATGCTCATCAGTATGCTTGCCTGGGTTCTAAGATTTGGATTGTTTGCATACGGAGATCCTGTAAACGGACTTTGGATGATTATTCTTTCGTGTATTGTCTATGGTATGGCATTCGATTTTTTCAATATTTCGGGTTCTCTTTTCGTGGAAACAACTACGGATAAAAAAATCAGATCTTCTGCTCAGGGATTATTTATGATGATGACCAATGGTTTTGGGGCAGTTTTGGGTAGTTATATTGCTGGCTGGGCTATTGATAAGTTTTTCACTTTAAAATTTAAGACTGCAGCCGAGCTGTCTTCTTATTTTGAGACCACACCAGACAATTCAACGTTTCTTGATATACTTAAAAAATCATTTAACTCAACGGTTAATTCGGACGGAACACTTTCTAATATTGTGCTGGTTAAGAACTGGCCTCACATCTGGCTTTATTTTGCAGCATATGCTTTAGTGATTGCAATACTTTTTGCATTATTTTTCAAACATGAGCACTCAGAAGCTGATCTTAAAAATATCACGCATTAATTTGGCACATATTTGAATGTAAAAAAACAAAATAAAAGATATGAGAAAGTTAATGGTCAGCTCAATAATGGTTTCTGCCTTGCTTTTTACGGCAGGCATTAGCAACAGCTGTAGTAAATTAGATGATATTATAGATATCACCATTCCGGTTCCTTTTGCTATTAATAATAATTTTGATGCAGATATTCCTTTTGTGATTACAACAGAATATGTAAAATCACCGAATATGCCACTCAATCTTAATCTGGACGAGGAGATCAAAAGCAGATTCCAGAATATGTCTGTCAATAATCTGAAGTCTGCAAAATTATCCAGTTTTACAATAGATTATCTTAGTTCGTCTAATAATAACGAGATTAAACTGAATAAAGTAAAAGATGCTGAACTATGGATCGAAGCGCCAAATGTAGGCGAGATTAAAGTAGCTTCTGTAACTAATAATACAAGTGAAACAGCTCTCAATTTTACACCAGACCCCGATGTGGAGTTGATGAATTATTTAAAATCTTCCCAATCTTCGATTTACTTAAAAATGAGAGGTACAGAAACTGTTGCAACTCAAATGAAAATCAGAATTAATTCATCATTTAAAATTCAGGTAAGTTTATAAAACTTGACAAAAATCAATATAAAGAAGATGACCGAAATAGGTCATCTTTTTTTATAATTCTGGTAAGGGAAATCTTCCGAAGAAATTATATTCAGTATTAATCCGATAACTACAAATATATTGATGATGATCCAAATGATTTGTGGTGCCGGGATAACAATAAAAGGATTATAAAGAACAGCAAGGAGTATAAAGATTTTGCTGTCAAAATTATCATTTCTTAGAAATGCATCATAAGTAAGCCAACCCATTCCAATAAATAGAACATAATTTGAAAACGAATAGTAAGATGCTGGCATTTTTAAAAAACCAACTATCAGTACAACAATTATAATCAATTTAAATAACTGATTCATTATTTTTTAAATTTGAATAAAAATAAAAAATAATTAATTATTCTTACAAATTAAATAAAATAATTAACAATTAATTTTCATTGTTAATAGAAGTCTTTAAACGAAAACAAGATTGTTTTGTACTGCAAGAGATTTTAGTTCAGTTTCAGTCCATTCTTTCTGAGCGTCACTTTTTAAAGTAATACCACCGCCTGCAAAGAGTATTGCATAATTTTTAAAAAAGCTGGCACACCGAAGATTTACAAAATAATAAATAAAATCTTCAGTTTCTACTTTGATGTAACCTGCATAAAATTCCCGGTTAAAATGTTCTATACTTTTAATTCCCTGTGCGCAAAGTTCTTTAGGAAAACCACAAACAGCCGGTGTTGGATGTAATTCTGAGATGATTTTGTCAAGGCTTTCAGAGTTAATTTCTGCGGAGAAATCTGTTTTAAGATGTTTGATATTTCAGGAGATCAGGTCCTTGGTAGAAGAGACTTTCAGGTTAGAAGAAAATTTTCTGAGAATAGAATGGATGTAATCTGTCACAGCTTTCTGCTCTTCGATCTCTTTCTCACTCCAGGTTTCTTCCAGTGGAAGTGTTCCTGCGACACTCATTGTCTCGAAAAGATTTGTATTTTTATCAAACTTTCCTAATACTTCGGAAAATCCTCCCATCCAGATTTCGCCGTTTTTTTCGAATAAATAACAAAATGCAGAAGGGTAATTTTCAGAAAATTTCAGAAAACTTTTCGTTAGAGATAATTTTTTTTCAGAGTCAATGTCAAGATACATCAATAATTTCCGCCTGGAAAGAACTAGCTTTTTGAGTTCATTTTTCTCGATAAAATCTTTGGCCTGGGAGATTTTCAGTGCATAAGATTCCGGCGTTTCCTTTGCAATTTCTAAAAGAGGACTTTTGCTTTTTGCAGAAACATTTAGATTCAGGATTTCTTCTTTTGAGATTTCGTTCAGATTACCTTTGAAATCAAGCATAGTTTTGCTGTCAAAACTCACGAAAGAAACCAGACTTACGCCTGCTGAATTATCTGTACAGAAAAACTTATCACTGTCTGGAAGCTTAAAAACTAACATCTGGAAAGATTTAAACTTTACCAACCGGAACGATATTATTCGTCATAGTTGTGTGATTGATAAGATTTCCTTTTTCATCGCGGATTTCTATCTGCGAAACGTGCATTGTGTTACCTTTTCGGATAAAAGTTGCCGTTCCCGTAACCATGCCGTCTCGTTTTGCCCTCAAGTGATTACTGTTGATATTGGTTCCAACCGGAACAGATTTGTTAATATCAACATTAATCAATGAAAGGCATGAACCCAGTGTTTCCGCCAACACGCAGCTTGCACCACCGTGAAGAATGCCGTAAGGCTGATGAACTCTTGAGTTTACGGGCATTGTTGCAGAAAGGTGATTTTCCGACACATCTGTATATATAATCTCTAAAGTTTCGCCTAATGTATTTTTATTGGCTTTATTTAGCCTTTCTAATATTTCTTTTTGTTTAGCTTCGTCCATCTGGAATATATATTATTATAAAGAAATGAAAATATCCGAAATCATTAAATTAGTATCGCCATCAACTATAAAGCATCAACTAGTATATCTGTGGATTCCAGTTTTCAGGAATTTTTGGGGTGATGTCATATTTAACATAAAACTCCTGGATTTCCTGCATAATCTCCTCAAAAGTAGAATTCTCTAATTTCTCATAAGGAATTTTATAACCCAGATTAATTGTTTTTCTCTTATAATCGCCTCCTGATAAAACAATTGGTACTTTGGCAGCCATAGCCATATTGTAAAAGCCTTTTCTCCATTTCGGAACCCAGCTTCTAGTACCTTCTGGTGTGATAACCAAGCTGAAATCATCTTTTTTAAATTCATTGGCAACGAAATTCACTAGGTCATTTTTCTGGCTTCTGTCTATCCCGATTCCGCCAATTGCTTTTACAATCCAGCCGTAGAAAGGATTTTTAGTATGTGCATCTTTGATGATGATTTTTAGTTTTTTGTCCAGCGCCCAATAGGCCAGATTTCCGAGGAGGTATTCGCTGTTATGCGTGTGTGGTGCAACTACTAGGATGCATCTGTTAAGATTATCAACATCACCCTGAAGGACAACTTTCCATCCGATAATTTTTAGGACGAGTTTTGCAAAGAGTTTTTTCATATGCGGCTTTCTATTGTTATATTTGCCCTATTCAATCGCTATCTAACAAAAACTGGGTATTATTGGACGACGGGCGATTTCATAAAAAAAGTACAGCCAAAATGACTATACTTTACAAATTTACAAAATATGTTTATTTTTTAAGAAATATCTGTGTATTCTTTATTGCTCTAAAAAAGGTTGCTGATGAAATCTACAATTTTGATAGCGATTTCGATAACTAACTGTATCATTGTTTAGGTTTTTGGTGTTTAGATTTTATTTCTGTAACAAATTTAACAAAATTTCTGCTTCTATTTTATTTTTCAGGTTAAAATTTTATTAAAATATTAATTAGTCTTTGGATATATAACAGCTGTGTTAAGGTCAATCGGATTATAATTCTTAGCAATAAATTCCTGCATGACCTTTGCCATATCTTTAAACTGATCCTTGCTGGTGATCTTCTTTCCACCCACTTGGAAGGTTCCCGGCGGAACATCATCAAATTTTTCTCTTAGCTCTTTCATAGGATCGTTATAAAACTGAAGCATCATTTTATGCATATCTGCTAATTTCAGATCCAAAGGTTTTTTGCCTCCGAATGTTTCAAGAAAATCTGAAGTGTCATAGGTTTTTTCCAGCTTTTGGCTTTTGATAAGTTTAAATATAAAGTTGTTTCTGCTGTCATTCAGTTCAAAAATTAAACCTGGTAATCCACGGAATTTGTAAGGACCTTCCGGAATATTGATATCTTTGCAGAACCAAGCTGTCCAGTGTCTGCCTCCGAAATCTGTTGTAGCTTTTTGAAGTGTGTATTCTCCGGATTTTTTAGTTTCGTTTCCTAGTTTCCAATTCATTTTATCCTCTGTTCTATAGGAAAAATAATCCATCATCATTTCATAATTTGTATTCTGAAAAGAATTTTTATTTCTCTTTACAGCTGGCGTTCCGTTCCAGTTATAGTTTCTGCCGCCTTTTTTGTTGATGGAATCATTGATGATGTTTTCATAATGATAAAATTTGGTGTCTTTCGGGTCGATATCCAAGGCCATATTCACATTTCGATAGTTTTCGGAAGTAGAATCGGGCTTGAATTTGTACTCATATATGAACCGGTGTGTTTGGGCTTTTGATAGAGTAGTGAGAGCTATCAATAAAAAAAGCATATAGATTTTCATATTAATTTTTGTGATTGATTTTTACTTAATGCTTTTCATCCAGTCAATGGCATCATTCATAGGCTTATTATTTTCTGAAAAAGCTGTATTGTGACCAAGTTCAGGATGCAATTTGTACTTGTACTTTTTTCCTTTCGCAATCAGTTTCTTAAGATTTTCAATGGATAGATTCACAGGAACCTGAATGTCTTTTCCTCCGAAAATCCATAATCCCGGAATTGATAATTTTGAAAGGCTGTTTATAGGATCAGTATCTTCAAACTCATATTTGTCAGGATCATTGGCAATATGGCTTCTTGCATCCTGTTCTGTATGTGTATCCCAAAAATTTTCATTGCCATTGGTGTAGAACTGAAATCTCAATTGTTCCTTTGCTGTTATTAGTGATCCGCTGAAAATAGTCATAAACCTGACTTTATTGTTTTTCTCCGCAGCTAGAGGTATAATCCAACCGGCTTGGCTTGCGCCTGTTAAACCTATTGGGGTTTTCTTATTATATAAAGATTCGTACAAAGTATTTACAGCAGCGCTTGCATCAAAAGACAAGAGGTTAAGATTGGCAAAATCAACATTATTGGTTCCGACTTCCGGACCGGCATAGATACCTTCGGATTCGCCCACGCCTCGCTTATCGTAAGTAAGAACAGCAATTTTGTGTTCGGCTAATTTTTTGGCAAATTCCAGCATTCTCTTTTCCTGGCCCGATCCGTGAACAATAACGACTGCTGATTTTATTTTGTCCGGTGTAAAAATAGTCCCGGCTAATAAAATGCCTTTACTCCTGAATTTTACTTCTTTAGTTGTAAAGTTTTGTGAAAAAGCAGAGGCTGTGATTGCCAGAAATAAAAAGCAGATTATAAAAAAGAATTGGCGCATAGTATTTGTTTTTTTTAAATTTCGGAGAACTAGGAGAAAAGCGGAA
>JAEXJU010000149.1 GCA_023448955.1 Bacteroidota bacterium | reverse complement strand
CGCACATGGTGATTATTTTTTGGATGACGTTGTTGATAATGAATCAGATTGTCCCGGCAAAATTTCGAAAAGTTTCCATAGTCTTAAGTATTCTTCTGATTTGGGTTTTTGCTGTTTTCATTGATTTTGGCAGTTCTGTTATGCGCAGCTGTTTGATGATTACCAGCTATTACATAATGGTTTTGCTGCAGCGGAAATCAGACTTGTTGCACTCCTTGGCATTGTCGGCCTTTATTATTTTAATATTCGATTCAAATCAGTTGTTTGATGTTGGATTCCAGTTAAGTTACTTAGCCGTTTTAGGAATCTGGTGGCTCACAAATCCTTTCAAAAACCTTTTCCGAAAACCAAAATACAAAGCAGAAAAATTCTTTTACGAAATAACGGCAATGACTTTTGCGGCACAGTTGGCAACTTTGCCATTAGCAATTTATTACTTTCATCAGTTTTCATTTGTCTCCATTATTGCAAACCTTTTGATTATTCCGTTGTCGGAAATCATTATTGTTTCCTCTTTGGTGATTGTTGTTTTGATTGCATTTGGATTCGAAAATATTCCTTTTATTTATAAAGGTTTCGATGTTTTTGTTCTGTATATTCTAAAATTAATTCACTGGTTTTCTGCTTTTGAATCATTATTGACTAGAAATATTCCACTTCATGTTGTAGAATTAAGTCTTTTGCTTTTAGTGATTTATTTTCTGAAATTTTTAATCAAAGATGTTTTCAATCCGAAGAATCTGCTCAGGTTTGGATCTTGTTTTCTGGTATTTTTCGCAGTTAGAATTTTATTTAATTTTCATCAATACCAAAAAGAAGAAATGTTGGTTCACAGCTTTTACAAAGATAAAATTGTGAGTGTCAAAGATAAAGACCAAGTTACATTTTATTTAAAATCAAATAAAAACGAAAACAGGATTCGGGATTTTATTATCAATCCTTATTTAACTTCGAGACGGATCAAGGATTTTAATATCAACTATATTCCTGCAGCTTCGGAAGCTTTTGTCTATGAAGGAAATAAATTTGAGTTAAAATAGTTTAGTAAGTATAACTTAACCATTAAAACCTAAATAAATGAAAAACCTGATTCTATTTTCATTTTCGCTTTTGCTGTTCCTTATCGCATTGACAATTGTTTCTCATCCTGGTGATTCTTCTAAACTTTCACTATTTGTTTTATTGTCAGTAATTATTTGTGGACTAAGTATCTCATTTATGATTTTTGCCCTATCAAAAACAAATCAAAAACAAGCATTTTTAGTTAGCTTAAAATATTCTTTCGGAATCAGTTCTTTGATAATGATTTTAGGATATTTTACATTTTGTCTAAAGGCAATCATTTTTTAATGATGAGAGTCTTTCATAAAATATTAGCATCAATCCTGCTGTTTGTTTCAGTTTTTATGACCTTTCTAATTGGAGGTGCATTAACTATAGAAAGTAAGAATATCTTTTTTCCATATATTGATACTCAATTTGCATCTCAGTATTCTCCTGAAAAATTTGAATTAATAAAAATTGGACAAACTTTAGGAGAAGTTGAAAAGATTATTGGACAGCCTTTGCAAAAGAATATAGATTCTAAAAATGGAAGAGCAGAATATTTGTATACAAATGATGGTAAGCTGCTTTCAATTAAAAAATCAGGTGATTTTGCTTGGTATAGGTCAATCATATATTTTGATGAACAAGGTAAAGTTATAGATATTGACAAAGGCTGGAGTTACGATTAGACTTAAATTATAATATAATTTCAATTAATCATAGTTTTTATAAATAAAGTTTTGCAGTTTTCATAAGATTTATGTATTTTTAGAAAAAACAAAAACTATGATGGATTTCTTTGTGGGGATGAGTACTTTACAACAATCATTTTGGTGGGTTGCTATTATTGCAAGTCTCATTTTCTTGGTTCAATTGATTTTTACAATTATCGGAACCGATTTTACAGATGGTTTACACGCTGATTTTGATGGTGATCTGGATGCGGTTCACGGACCTTTTCAGTTATTTTCTTTTAGAAATCTTGTTAACTTCTTAATGGGATTTGGTTGGACAGGTGTTGCTTTTTATCATAGCTTCGAAAACCAAATGTTTCTCGTCATTCTAGCAGCTATTGTAGGCTGTTTGTTTGTTGTAATTTTCTTTATTGTCATCAAACAGATTTTGAAACTGACGGAAGACAATACTTTCAATATCAATAAACTGATTGGAAAAACAGCAGAGGTTTACATTAGAATTCCCGCGCAGAAATCAGGCACAGGTAAAGTCCAAGTTTCTTTGAATGGAACGAATCACGAACTACTGGCAATAACTGAAACTGAGGAAATCTCGTCCGGAAATCTCGTCAAGATTATCCGCATCGAAGAAAAAATACTAATTGTTGAAAAAATTTAAAAATTTATAACTATGATTAATGGAACTTTTATTCTGATTCTGGTCGGAGTATTCGTATTATTTGTAACATTTTTAGCGTTGATTTCGCGCTACAAACGTTGCCCGTCCGACAAGATTTTGGTTATCTACGGAAAAACTGGTGGCAGTTCTGCCAAGTGTATTCACGGTGGTGGTGCGTTTGTCTGGCCGGTGATTCAGGATTTTGCTTACCTGGATTTGAAGCCGATTTCTATTGAAGCTAATTTGACCAATGCTTTATCCAGGCAGAATATCCGTGTGGATGTGCCTTGCCGATTCACGATTGCGATTTCAACCGAGCCGGATTCTATGGGAAATGCAGCGGAAAGATTATTAGGATTGTCTCCGGAGCAGATTCAGGAATTGTCAAAAGATATTTTGTTTGGTCAGCTTCGTTTAGTCATTGCAACGATGACGATTGAGGAGATCAATTCAGACCGCGATAAGTTCCTAGACAATATTTCTAAAAACGTAGATACGGAATTGAAGAAAATTGGTCTTAAATTAATCAATGTTAACGTTACCGATATCAGAGACGAGTCCGGTTACATAGAGGCTCTTGGAAAAGAAGCCGCAGCTAAAGCGATCAACGAAGCGATTATTTCCGTAGCTGAACAAACCAAAATAGGGGAAACAGGAAAGGCGATTGCCGACAGGGAAAAAGATACGCAGATTGCCGAGACACAAAGAGACAGAGACGTTAAGATTGCGATAACTCAAAAAGATAGGGAAATCAGCATTGCGTCAGCCGGGAAAGATGAATCCATTGGTAAAGCTGAAGCAGAAAGGGATGCGCGTATCGCAACGTCTCAAGCCAATTCACTGGCGGTGAAAGGGGAGAATGAAGCAAAGATTACGATTGCCAATTCCGATGCGGAAAGAAGGGAGAAAGAAGCGGAAGCTTTGAGAATTGCCACGGCAGCAGAAAAAGTTCAGGCAGCAAAAGCCTTAGAAGAATCTTACGTTGCGGAACAAAAAGCAGAGACTGCCAGAGCTGAAAGAGAACGTTCTACGCAACAAGCCAATATTGTAGTTCCTGCAGAAATAGCAAAACAAAAAGCCATCATAGATGCACAGGCAGAAGCTGAGAAAATCAGATTGCAGGCAAAGGGTGAAGCTGATGCTATTTTTGCAAAAATGGAAGCGGAAGCCAAAGGTTTATATGAAATATTAACTAAGCAGGCCGAGGGTTATGATAAAGTAGTTCAGGCTGCAGGCGGTGATACCAACAGTGCCTTCCAGTTATTGCTCATCGAGAAATTGCCAGAGTTAGTAAGGACGCAGGTTGAAGCGGTTAAGAATATCAAGATTGATAAAGTAACGGTTTGGGACAGCGGTAACAATCCGGATGGAAATACTTCAACTGCCAATTTTGTTTCGGGAATGATGAAAACCGTTCCGCCTTTGAATGATTTGTTCAATATGGCTGGACTGGATTTACCGTCTTATCTTAAAGGCAA
The DNA here is from genome assembly GCA_023448955.1 of Bacteroidota bacterium. Lineage (GTDB taxonomy): Bacteria > Bacteroidota > Bacteroidia > Flavobacteriales > Weeksellaceae > Epilithonimonas. The sequence goes on along the minus strand of JAEXJU010000149.1, from coordinate 1,608 downwards.
AGAAGAAAAGCAGGTTGCAGAAGTGAAAGAAGTCAAGCAAGAGACTCCGCCGAAGACTGAGGATGGAGCAGGGCATTCTTAACTGAAAGTTTTAAAGAATCATTCTAACATTCAAAAACGTCCGTATCTTTCTGTGAAAAGATACGGACGTTTTAGTAAAAAGATACGGACGTTTTAATGAAAACGTACGTGCCTTTTTGATCTCCTTTGCAAACGCCCTTTTCATCGGAATTGCAGCGTGTAGTTTTTTTATCGTTATTAATTATAAAAAAAGCTCAAGATATTTGTCCAGAAACATCAAGACCTTTTTACCAAAACATCAAGTTGTTTTAATCAAAACATCAAGACGTTTTTGAGTGCCTTTGCAAACGTAGTATTCATCGGAATTGTGAAAGGTCAAAAAAACTCATTAGAAAACAATAAAAAACCCTTTCAGAGTTCCAAACTCTGAAAGGGTTAGTTAAAATATTGTATGTTTTATCTTACGATAGGAGCCACTTTCTCTCCGAATAACTCTATGGATTTCATCATCACATCGTGCGCAGGATCACCAACATCCATATGCCCGATAAACCTGGTCAGGCCAAATAGTTCTTTCATCTCATTGATCTTGTCAGCAACTTGATCTGCACTTCCTATGAACAATGCGCCGTCTTTGCTTCGTCCGCCTTCGTATTGATCTTTTGTGTACGGTGCCCAGCCGCGGGTTCTGCCAATTCTGTCCATCTGGGATTTATAGTTGAAGAAGTATTGGTCAATGTCTTTTTGGTCATCGCTCACGAAAGTATGAGAATGGATGGCAATCTGCATTTTGCTTTCGTCGTGTCCGGCTCTCAGATATTCCTGCTTGTAAAATTCGATGAGGTTTTTGAACTGTCTCGGCATTCCGCCAATAATTGCAACAATGAGAGGTAAACCTAGCTTAGCTGCTCTCAGAACAGATTCCGGAGTTCCGCCTACAGCAATCCAGATTGGTAAAACACCATTATTGTAAGCTCTTGGATAAACGGTCTGGTTTTGCATTGGCGCACGCAGTTTCCCGTTCCAGCTCACATTTTCTTCGTTATTGATTTTCAACAATAAGTCCAGTTTCTCTTCAAAAAGCTGATTGTAATCTGACAGATCATAACCATAAAGCGGAAAAGATTCGATGAAACTTCCTCTTCCTACGAAAATCTCTGCACGACCTTTTGAAATCAAATCAATCATCGAGAAATCCTCATAAACTTTCACAGGCTCCGATGAGCTCAGAACAGTAACACCACTCGCCAGTTTGATATTATTGGTAATGCTTGCTGCTGCTGCCAAAAGAATTTCCGGTGATGAAACAGCATAATCTGCACGGTGATGCTCACCCATTGCGAAAACATCCAGTCCCACCTGATCCATCAGTTTGACCTGTTCCAGTATCTCGTTTAGTTTTACGCTGGCATCTCTATATTTTCCGGTTTTCGTGTCCAAAGAAACATCTCCGAACATCCCAATTCCTAATTCCATAATAATTTCATTTTTATAGCTACAAAATTAGACTTTAGGATTTTGTCTGACATTGATGTAAGGTAACTTTGATAGTTGATAGTTGATAGTTGATAGTTGATGGTAGATGGA
>JAEXJU010000283.1 GCA_023448955.1 Bacteroidota bacterium | reverse complement strand
GTGTACTGATAGGGATTGTCACATCCGGACCAGCATCTACAACCGGAGGTGTATTCGTTATCGGAGTATTTACAGCGCAAGCTTTGTTTGCAAGATTATTCTGGATCTGCAGAATATTTCTGTAGGTAAAGAAATCATTGGAATTAAACTGCGTATCATACTGACCCGTGATACCTGTATATGCCATAATGGTATTACCGCTTCCTACTTCCACCTGAACACCGGATCCTTCCGAACCGCTGTAAGTATGGGTGTGATTACCACCAACTTGGTGACCCATCTCATGTGCAACATAATCTATATCAAAAATATCACTCACAGGGATATAATGCGAAGTAAAAGCAGAACCTTTATTCGAGTTCGTACAGATACATCCGATACAACCGGCATTTCCATTTGGACCGTCATAAGCTAAAAGATGCCCAATATCGTAATTAGCTGCGCCAATTACCGATGTTATAGTGGACTGAACTTGTGTATTATAAGATCCGGAAGTGTACGGATCTGTTGCAGCATCCAGATAAATGATATCCAAATTATTCGGGATCAGATTAAAGTGAACAGCAAGATCTTTTTCATAAAGAGAATTCACACGGTTTACAGTATTATTAATTGCAGCAAGCACAACTGCTTTCTTCTCAGCATCAGTGGCAGATCCGGCATTGGCTCTTGTGATGTGATACTGTGAATACTCCGCCTGAGCAGACATTGCCAGTCTGAATGTTTTGTATACCTGATTGTTTGATTTTCCCGCAGTAGTATGCACATCTGATTCATCTGCCATCTCACTCATAGTGCTGCATACAAATGATTCTTTTTCATCCAACAATCTGGAAGTAGATTCATAAGCTGCATATATGTTGCTTCCTTGTGCATAAGGTTCAATGAAACTGGATCCGCCACTCTTCAGCATTGTTGACGACACTCCCAGATCAGAAATGCTAAATCTGAGATATGCAGTAGGATCTGTAATACCGATTCCCATATAGGATCTGATATTGGGAAACTGCGCCTGCAGTTCAGGCGAAAAATTGGAATATTCCCAAACCTGAAATTTCTGCAATTGTCCTTTTTCATCAGGCATCAGGATCTCAATACCTTTTTGACCTGAAAATTTTTGAGGTGCATTTTGCAATTTGGAAAGCAACATATCTTTGTTCAATGCAAAAAGCTGTTTTTCCTGAAGATTTGCAAATTCTTCCTTTACTTGCCTGCCAGTAAAATTGCTGACTTTCGACCATTGACTGAAGCCTAAAAAAGGCAACACCAATGCAGATAAAAGTAAATGTTTCTTCATAATAAAAATTTTGTGCAAATTATGAATTTCCATCGAAACACTCAAAACATTAAAACATAAACAACATTGAAATCAAAAAAATAACGATTATTTAGACTATACAAGATATCAATAAGAATAATAAATTAAAAAAGTTAAGTCTAAACATGGTTTTAAAATCTTCTTAACAATTTTAAAAAAAATCATTTTTCGGAAATTTTGTCTTTTGAATAATTCCATAAATTTAATAATTCGGAAATTATGACTGATTTTTATGAAAATTCATTAATTGAATGGTTTTTGAGATAATGGTTACAGAATTAAATGATTGATGAGCATTAAGATTAGAATTAGCAACTTTAGTCTTAATGTTTTTCTAAGAAAATCATCATTCTAAAATTCAGAATTGTATAAATTTTGATAATCAATCATCTATAAATCAACAACAATCAACTAAAATATTATGAATCTAAATCAATATACCGTAAAATCTCAGGAAGCGATTCAGGCTGCACAACAAGTGGCAATGGAATTTGGCAACCAACAGATCGAACTTCAACATTTACTGGAAGGAATTTTTCAGGTAGATGAAAATATATCGCCTTTCTTATTAAAAAAATCTGAAGCAGATGCAGCTTTGGTAAGAGAGCGTAACCGCGAAAATCTTGAAAAACTTCCTAAAGTACAGGGAGGCAACATTTACCTATCACAATCAGCAAATAAAGTTTTGCTTGATGCGCCTAACATTGCTAAAAAAATGGGCGACGAATATGTAACCATTGAGCATTTATGGCTTTCATTATTGGAAACCAATTCTGAAGTTTCGAAAATGCTGAAAGATATGGGCGTTACCAAAAGTCTTCTGGAAGGCGGAATTAAAGAATTAAGAAAAGGCTCGAAAGCCACTTCTGCAAGTTCAGAAGAAACGTATCAGTCTTTAAATAAATACGCTAAAAACTTCAACGAATTAGCGGCGGAAGGAAAATTAGATCCTGTAATCGGGCGTGATGAAGAAATCCGAAGAGTGTTGCAGATTCTTTCCAGAAGAACAAAAAACAACCCGATCCTGATTGGTGAACCCGGCGTTGGTAAAACGGCGATCGCGGAAGGAATTGCTCACAGAATTATCAGCGGTGACGTTCCTGAAAACCTGATGGATAAAACATTATATTCACTGGATATGGGCGCTTTGATTGCCGGTGCAAAATACAAAGGTGAGTTTGAAGAGCGTCTGAAATCCGTTGTGAATGAAGTTATTAAATCGGAAGGACAGATTATTCTTTTCATCGACGAAATCCACACTTTGGTTGGAGCCGGAGGCGGTGAAGGTGCGATGGATGCCGCGAATATTTTGAAACCAGCTTTAGCGAGAGGAGAATTAAGAGCGATTGGAGCAACCACTTTAAATGAATATCAGAAGTATTTTGAAAAAGATAAAGCCTTAGAAAGACGTTTCCAGAAAGTTATGGTAGAAGAACCGGATACAGAATCGGCAATTTCTATTCTTCGTGGAATTAAAGATAAATATGAAGCCCACCACAAAGTAAGAATCAAAGATGAAGCGATTATTGCGGCGGTAGAAATGTCGCAGAGATATATTTCAGATCGATTTTTACCGGATAAAGCGATTGATTTAATTGATGAGGCTTCAGCAAAATTGAGAATGGAGATCAATTCGAAACCGGAAGAGCTGGACGTTTTAGACAGAAAATTAATGCAGATGGAAATTGAACTGGCTGCGATTTCAAGAGAAGGCAACCAGACGAAAATCGATCATTTAAAAGAAGATATTTCGAAAATTTCTGAGCAGAGAAATGAAATTAACGCCAAATGGCTGAAGGAAAAGCAAAAATCTGAAGATTTAACGCAGATTAAAAAAGATATAGAATCTCTGAAACTGGAGGCAGAAAGAGCTTCAAGAGCAGGAGATTATGCAAAAGTAGCGGAAATCCAATACGGAAAACTGCGTGAAAAAGAGGAAGAGCTGAAAAAGCTTGAAATCGAAATGCAAAATCATCAGAATGAGTTAATTAAAGAAGAAGTAACTTCTGAAAACATCTCTGAAGTGATTGCCAAATGGACCGGAATTCCTGTAACGAAACTGCTTCAGTCTGAAAGAGAAAAGTTATTGAATCTGGAAACCGAACTTCATCACAGAGTGGTTGGACAGGACGAAGCCATTACCGCCGTTGCGGATGCGATCCGAAGAAACAGAGCGGGATTGAGTGATGATAAAAAGCCAATCGGATCTTTCTTATTCTTAGGAACAACGGGAGTCGGAAAAACCGAGTTAGCAAAAGCTTTGGCGGAGTTTTTATTTGATGATGAAAACAATATGACGAGAATTGATATGAGTGAATATCAGGAGCGTCACAGTGTTTCGAGATTGGTGGGTGCGCCTCCTGGATATGTGGGTTATGATGAAGGCGGACAATTAACGGAAGCCGTGAGAAGAAGACCATATTCTGTGGTTCTTTTAGATGAAATTGAAAAAGCACATCCTGATGTTTTCAACACTTTGTTACAGGTTTTGGATGACGGAAGATTAACCGATAACAAAGGAAGAGTAGTGAATTTCAAAAATTCGATTATTATTATGACTTCGAATTTAGGCTCGCATTTAATTCAGGAACGCTTCGACTCCGCTCTGCGTGACAAGGATGATAACATTAGTCCGGAAACACTGGAAGAGGCAAAAGATGAGGTCTTTGATTTATTGAAACAGACGTTACGTCCGGAATTCTTAAACAGAATTGATGAGGTTGTTTTATTCCAGCCTTTAAGAAAAAAGGAAATCGGAAAAATCGTTACCTATCAACTGAGAGGATTTAATGAAATGCTTTCGAAACGAAATATCATTATGACGGCAACTCAGGATGCTGTAGATTATCTGATGAATAAAGGGTATGATCCTGCGTTCGGAGCAAGACCTCTGAAAAGAGTGATTCAGCAGGAAGTATTAAACAAATTATCAAGAGAGATTCTTGCAGGAACGGTAAATGATGGAGACAGAATCACTTTAGATTACTTTGAAGAGACAGGTCTGATTTTCAGACCAGTGGAATAAAAATTAAATTTTTCTTCATATTAAACACTTTTCTAAGACTGCGTTTTACATTTTGTGAAACGCAGTTTTCGTTTGCATTAACATTTATTCCAGGTGTTTTTCTAAATAAATTATTCTTAACATAACAGAATATTGTATGAATAATTGTTAAAATTTTATTTGTTTAATTGATAATTATTTATAATTTTGAATAGAATTAAAAATATAATCCTATGAAGAAAACATTCTTTTACTTGATCTCTGCTGCTGTTCTTACAGCATGTAACAACACTAATGAAACAGAAAGCATTGCTTCTGAAAACCCAACAACTTCTGCTGCATCCAGAAGAAGTTGTCCTTCGGAAGAAATCCGTGCTGAACTTTTAAAAAATGATGCATCAGCAAGACAACGATATGCTAATATAGAGTCGGCTGTACAATCTTTTGCGGGAAAGGTTTTAGCTGATGGTACTGTTGATATTCCAGTTGTTGTAAACGTTATTTATAGAACCAGTGCAGAAAATATTTCAGATGCAAGAATCGCTGAGCAAATTGCAATTCTCAACGCTGATTTTGGGGGCACAAACACAGATGCATCAAAGATTCCAACAGAATTTTCAGGTGTAAAAGCTGGTGATACAAAAGTGAGATTTCACCTCGTTAAAACTGTTAGAAAATCTACAACAAAAACTAAATGGGGAACGAATGATGCTATGAAAAAAGCATCCACGGGTGGTATTGATGCTACTACTCCAGGCAGCTACTTCAACCTTTGGGTAGTTGGAAATATGGGAGGAATTCTTGGCTATGCAACATTCCCGGAATCCGCAGGATTATGGAATGACGGTGTTGTAATTGCTGCACCATATTTTGGAAAAACTGGTGCAACTGCGCCATATAATCTTGGTAGAACTGCAACACACGAGGTTGGCCATTATCTAAACCTAAGACACATCTGGGGTGATGCTACTTGCGGTAATGACTTGGTTGCTGACACACCTACTCAGACTGGTGCAAACTATGGAAAACCAACTTATCCTTTATATAATACTTGTAGCGGTACTTCTAGATCTGTTATGTTTATGAATTATATGGACTATGTAGATGATGCTGCAATGTTTATGTTCTCAGCAGGACAAAAAGCAAGAGCGCAGTCTGTATTGGCTTCAAATGGAGCAAGATCCGGACTAAGAGTTTATTAATATAATTAGACCTTATATTCAGAAGCTGTTTTTGCATTTGCAAAGGCAGCTTTTTCTTTTTACAATAATAAAATTATTACTTTTACAACACTAATGACTCTTAGAGAGACAAAAAAAATAATTTTATGAAGAGAAGCACCATTTTACTTGCAGCATTTTTATTTAGCATAATTATATCTGCACAAAAAAGTATTGACCAAAAAGTAAACGAACTTCTTTCAAAGATGACTTTGGAAGAAAAAGCAGGTCAGCTTGTTCAGTATAGCGGATTCGAATATGCAACAGGACCACAAAATTCTAACTCGAAAAAAGTTCTGGAAGAAATAAAACAAGGCAAAGTAGGATCAATGCTTAATGTAACAGGAGCTGAAGAAACAAAAGCTTTCCAAAAACTGGCTTTAGAATCAAGATTAAAAATACCATTACTATTCGGGCAGGATGTTATCCACGGGTTTCGAACCACGTTTCCCATTAATCTTGGTCAGGCTGCAAGCTGGGACTTGGAAATGATTGAAAAATCTGAAAGAATCGCAGCAATCGAAGCTTCAGCTTACGGCATTCACTGGACATTTGCACCAATGGTTGATATTGCCAGAGACCCAAGATGGGGACGCGTGATGGAAGGTTCTGGCGAAGATACTTACCTCGGAATCAAAATCGGCTTAGCAAGAATCAAAGGTTTTCAGGGGAAAGGTCTTGGAAATATTGATGCTATAATGGCTTGTGCAAAACACTTCGCAGCATATGGGGCAGCTGTTGGCGGAAGAGATTATAACTCAGTCGATATGAGCCTGAGACAATTGAACGAAACCTATTTACCGCCATTCAAAGCGGCGGCAGAAGCCGGCGTTGCAACATTTATGAATTCTTTTAATGACATCAATGGGATTCCGGCAACGGCTAATAAATACATACTTAGAGATTTACTAAAAGGAAAATGGAACTTCAACGGATTTGTAGTTTCCGACTGGGGAAGCATTGGCGAAATGATAAAGCATGGCTATGCAAAAGACGATGCACAGGCTGGAGAAAGAGCTATCCTTGCCGGAAGTGATATGGATATGGAAAGCAGGATTTACATGGAGCAACTTCCGAAACTTGTAAAAGAAGGAAAAGTAGATATCAAATTGGTGGATGATGCAGTGAAAAGAATTCTGACCAAAAAATTTGAAATGGGTTTATTCGATGATCCTTTCAGATTTTCTAATAATAGCCGACAGCAGCTACAAACCAACAATCTGGAAAACAGAAAATTCGGGAGAGAATTTGGTGCTAAAAGCGTTGTCCTTTTGAAAAATGAAAAGAAATTACTTCCTCTGTCGAAATCAACCAAAACTATTGCTTTAATTGGCCCATTCGGGAAAGAATCTGTGGCAATGCACGGTTTCTGGTCAGTTCCTTTCAAAGATGATAAACAGAGAATCGTGACTCAATTTGATGGCATCAGGAATCAATTAGATAAAAACTCAACTTTGCTTTATGCCAAAGGCTGTAATGAAAATGACGGAGACAAAACAATGTTTGCAGAAGCCATCGAAACTGCTAAGAAAGCAGATGTTGTTATAATGACTTTGGGCGAAGGTCACGCTATGAGTGGCGAAGCGAAAAGCAGAAGCAATATCCATTTCTCTGGTGTACAGGAAGATTTGCTAAAAGAAATCGCCAAAACGGGAAAACCAATTGTCCTGTTGATTAATGCAGGAAGACCTTTAATTTTCGATTGGGCAGCCGATAATATTTCTACTATTGTATACTCGTGGTGGCTTGGAACAGAAGCAGGAAATTCTATCGCTGATATATTATTTGGAAATGTTAATCCTGGAGGAAAGCTTCCGATGTCATTTCCAAGAACAGAAGGACAGATTCCGATTTATTACAATCATTATAACACGGGAAGACCAGCGGAAAAATCCACGGAAAGAAACTATGTTTCTGCCTACATCGATTTAGATAACGACCCGAAATTTCCTTTTGGTTTTGGTTTGAGTTATACCAATTTCAAATACTCGAATTTTAATCTGAGTTCTGATAATCTCAAAGGGAATCAAACTCTGATTGTCAATGTCAATGTTGCCAACACAGGAAATTTTGATGGCGAAGAAGTGGTTCAGCTTTACATCCGTGACCTTTTCGGAAAAGTGGTTCGTCCAATCAAAGAATTGAAAGGTTTCCAAAAAACATTCCTAAAAAAAGGAGAAAGTAAAACCGTCACTTTCAAACTGACACCGGAAGATTTGAAATTCTACGATGATGAACTGAACTATGATTGGGAAGCCGGAGAATTTGAAATAATGGTAGGAACTAATTCCAGCGATGTGATGGTGAAGAAGATTGTTTGGGAAAAATAGAAGAATACTGAAAACACTTCGACTCCGCTCAGTGTGACACGTCTAAAGACAATCGAATTGAAATACTGTCAGTCTGAGCGGAGTCGAAGACTTTATCAATAAAAAAAATCCTCTTGTGAAGAGGATTTTTACATTTCTATTTCTTAAACTTAATCTCTGCCAAAATCGGAAAATGATCTGATGGATAAAGCAGATTTTCTCGCCTGTCATTAATGGTTCTGTTGGACAAAACCTCAAAACCCTTAACGAAAATGTAATCAATCCTTTCTTTCGGAACGGTGTTGATATCAAATGCTGTAAATGTTCCTTTTGGGCCATAATGTGGCTTTTTAGAATGATAAAAAGCATTATCCAAAGATTTAGAAATAATTTTAATAGGTTCAGAATCATCCGTCAAGTTGAAATCACCGGTCAATGTCAAAGGCAGATTTTTCGGGTTGAGTTCTTTGATTTTTTCAAGAATCAGCTTGGCAGAATTGACTCTCGCAACATCGCCAACGTGGTCAAAATGCAGGTTCATCGCCAGAAATTGTTTGCCAGTTTTTTTAATTTTGAAAAATGCATAAGTGCAAACTCTATTATAAGCAGCGTCCCAACCTTTAGAAGGCTTTTCCGGTGTTTCGCTCAGCCAGAACGTTCCGGATTTGGTAACTTCCAGCTTAGTTTTATCATAGAAAATCGCAGAATATTCGCCTTGATTTTTGCCATCGTCTCTTCCAACGCCGACATAATCGTAATCTTTCAAACTGCTTTTGATATCAGTCATCTGTTGCGGAACAGCTTCCTGAACCCCGAAATAATCCGGATGATAATAATTCATCAGCGCCAGCGCATCTTCTTTTCTATTGTCCCACGAGTTTTCTTTGTCACTTTCCAAAGACAGTCGGATGTTGTACGTCATCACTTTCAAATCCTGAGAAAAGAAAAGATTGGAAGCGAACATAAAACCGAAAATTAGTTTTTTCATTAATGTAATATTTTTGCCGAAGATTTTAATTCTATTTTAAGTCATTTAAATTAATCAAAGCTATATTTTTTGAATATTAGCTTCTGTTTGTAAGTTTTTATCTCCATTCTATTATCTTTCAACTACTTACTCCTCAAAATTCTGAATCCCATTAAGAAAATCCTTAACCGCCATCTTTTTCTTACCTTGGATCTGAACATCTTCCGGATAATAAATCCCATCTTTTGTGTAGAATTTGAATTCAGTTTTAGAAATATCAAAATCGCCAGCTTCTTTCGAATGGGATTCTAATTCAAAATGTCCTTTGAAGATTTTCAATGATTTTTCTTCATCTCCGATTTTTAAAACAGTGAAAGCCGACGGATAAGGCGACATTCCTCGAACGAAATTATGAATCGTTTCAGAACTTTGATTCCAATTGATTTTCAGATCGTCTTTGAATATTTTATAGGCCGTTTTGGGATTTTCTTTTTCAGGCTGAGGCTTTTCCTGGATCGAATTTTCTGACAGTCCGTTTAGTGTTTCTACAACCAGATTGGCGCCTATTTCCATCAGCTTATCGTGAAGTGTTCCGGCGTTATCTTCTGGCAAAATACTGGTTTCGGCTTGGAGAAGAATATTTCCCTCATCAATTTTTTCGTTGATGAAAAATGTGGTGACGCCAGATTTGGTCTCACCATTGATGACCGCAAAATTGATAGGCGCAGCGCCACGATAGTCTGGCAACAAAGAACCGTGCAAATTAAAAGTTCCTAATCTGGGAATAGAAAACAAAACCTGAGGCATCATTCTGAATGCAACAACCACAAAAACATCGGCATTCAGGTTTCTGATGGATTTCAAAAATTCCGGATTTCTTAATTTCTCTGGTTGAAAAAGCGTGAGATTTTCTTGCTCTGCAAACACTTTTACAGGCGAAGGCGTGAGTTTCATTCCTCTTCCGCTGGCTTTGTCTGGCGCAGTTACAACGCCCACAATTTTATGATGAGATTTAAAAATAGCTTCCAGAGAAGCTTTTGCAAAATCTGGTGTTCCGAAAAAAACGACATTAAGAGATTTAGTCATTGCTTTTTATTATTGATAAATGATAGTTGATAATTGATTTTTTAGTCTAATCGCTCGCAGCCCGACTTATCTCTGATTTATATTTATTTTATTTGAATCGATGAATCTCGTTCCTCGATTTGAGCGGAAATCCTTTTTTGCATTTACTCAATTTCTAGTTTATCTGAAATCTTCTTACAAAAAAGATTGACTTCGTCGAACCATTTCATTAGATTTGAGAGCGGAAGGCGGAAATAGCTGACCAAACTAAAATTATTATTGATTGAGCATATAAGTTTTATAGTTCAACATTTTTACTTTTCCGATATCTAACAGGAAAATGATGGTTTCAGAAACGGTTTCTCTTTGATAAAAATGCAGACTGGCGCTCATTTCATCCAATGTCATTGGCTTTTTTTCCAGCTGCAAAATAATTTCTGATGAGAGATTTCGTTTGGAAGCTGTCCGTTTTCTGCAAACGGAACATTTTCCGCAGTTTTCTGCATCGGCTTCACCAAAATAATTGAGAATAAGTTTCATTTTACAGAAATCTGTATCGCGGACATAGAATTTATTTTCTTCCCATTTTCTTAGTTTATTCTGCTGGATATTATTAAACAACTGCCAATATTCCCCAAAAAGATGCCTGTCATTTCTTGGTTTTAGGAATTTTATGGCCTGCTGACCGCCATCCAAATATTCCAGATAACCTGCTTTTTGCATTTGTTTCAATTTTAGCTTAAAAGTCTGGATGTCAAAACTATTTTTGTTGCAAAATGCTGCATCACTAAAATAAACTTTTTGTATCGCCAATCCTGGTAAATTCCGGAAAAGCAATTCCAAAAAAAAGGCATCCGAAGGATTGAGCTGTTCCAATTCTTCTGGTTTTACAAAACTCTGAATGGTAGATGCAGAGCTGGAACTTTTATGATAAATCAATTCCTGATTATGCAGAAACGAAAGAATATTCCTGATTTTGGCTTTGGATAATTTCGTCAGATTATTGAGTTTTTGAATCTCCAATGAAAATGTTTTTTCCGGCAAGTCATTATCTCCAATCTGAAACATCGAATAGAAGTAGGTTAGAATTTTCTGATATTCGGATTTACTTGGGATCTGATTCCGAAAAATCTCGTCTATATGGGTAAGTTCCTGATCATTCCAAAGTAAAACAGCTATCGCTTCGTCTCCGTTTCTTCCAGCTCTTCCTATTTCCTGATAATAGTTTTCCAATGTAGAAGATGGCGACAAATGGATAACGAATTTTACATTATCCTTGTCTATTCCCA
>JAEXJU010000135.1 GCA_023448955.1 Bacteroidota bacterium | reverse complement strand
CCTAAGAATACTGTGACAAAATTCCTGAGCAATCTTTCTTCGCAGAATTTTAAAGCCGCTTATGAAGCCGCCGAAAATCCAAACTGGGGTTCTTATGATAAGTTTTCTAATCCGAATTCAGGTTTTGGCTCAGTTAAAAACATCAATGTAAAAAACATTTCTGTTCCTTACTATAAAGATAATTCTGCTAATGTGAATGTCACATATGATGTCACTGACAAAAACGGAAAAACCACATCGCTTAACGTTACTTATGGTCTGAAAGCTGTAAACAATAGTTGGAAAATCACCACTTATAAAATTAACAATCAGTAAGTATGGCATCAGCAGAATTGATAAAAAAACTGGAAGAAACCATAGAAAACATTCCTGACTTCCCGATTCCGGGAATTCAGTTTAAAGACATTTGCCCTATTTTTCTTCAGCCAAAACTTTACGAAGAAGTAATTGCAGATCTGGCTGCTTTCAGTAGAGGAAAAGTAGATGTAGTCTGTGGAATAGAAAGCCGAGGTTATCTTTTCGGGATTGCAATTGCTGTTGCTCTTGATGTTCCGTTTGTTCTTATCAGGAAAGCGGGAAAACTACCTCCGCCTTTCACCGGAGAAAAATATGACCTGGAATACGGCTCGGCTGAGATAGAAATGAAAAATGGTCATGTTAAAAAAGGCCAACGCGTTTTGATACACGATGATTTATTGGCAACAGGCGGGACAACTGAAGCTGCTGCAAAACTGGTTTCTAAACAAGGCGCAATTCCTACACAATTCAGTTTCCTCATCGATTTAAAAGATTTGAAAGGGAAAGAAAGGCTAGAAAAATTCAATGCTGAAGTTTATTCAATTCTGGAATATTAAAATATTTTAACCAACAGAAAAAGAAGTTTTTGCATATCAAAAGGAAAACATTAAATTTGCACTCTATTTATTAAAAAAATTATGGCAGACCTGCATAACAAAAAAAACGAACAGGAAGGAAAAGAAACTGTAGAATTCTTTAAAGACCTTGACAAAGAAGCACTTAACATAGAATCATTTTTGGAAAAAAATGCAAGAGCTTTAAGCATAGGTTTCGGAGTTTTAATCTTAGCAGTTTTAGGATGGTTCGGATACCAGCAGTTCATTTTGGGACCTAAAAATGAGGAAGCTACAAAAAGTTACTTAGCTGCTCAGAAAAACCTGACAGATGGAAAAGAAGACCTTGCTTTAGGCGGAAAATCTGTTGCGAATCCTGGTTTCATAGGAACCTACGAAGAATATGGCAGCACAAAGGCAGGAAAACTTTCTGCATACAACGCTGGACTTATCGAGTTCAAAAAAGGAAATTACCAGAAAGCTTACGATCTGTTAGATAAATTCAGCTCAAGTAATAAAGTTTTGGTTGCGCTAAAATATGGTGCAATGGCAGATTGCCTTTCAAACCTGAATAAAGCAGATGATGCCCTTTCTATGGCAGACAAAGCAGCCTCTGCTTCAGACGATGCTTACACCACTTATTACTTCACAAAAAAAGCAGGAATGCTAGCTTTGGCACTAAAGAAAAATGCTGACGCTAAAAAATATTTCTCTACAATCGACGAAAAATACCAGGACTATGACAACGGACAATCCGATGCTTTCATAGAAATGACAAAATATTACTAAATAATGGCAACTACTAATCTATCAGATTATAAGCCGCTCAACATATCCAATGCCGATGAATATTCAATCGGCATTGTTGTTTCTGAGTGGAATGACTTCGTGACCTACAACCTGAGAAACGGCGCTGTAGAAACACTAAAAGCAGAAGGCATTAAGGAAGAAAATATTCATATTTATTATGTTCCGGGTGCTTTCGAATTGAGCTTTGCAACTATGAAACTTTGCCGCTCGAACAAATTTGCAGCAGTCATAGCGATTGGAAACGTCATCCGTGGAGAAACGCCACATTTCGACTACGTTTGTTCAGGCGTAACCCAAGGCATCAAAGATTGTAACATATTGACCGATACACCTGCGATTTTCTGTGTTCTGACAGACGATACGAAAGAACAATCCATCGCCCGAAGCGGCGGAAACCTTGGAAACAAAGGTGTAGAAGCAGCCGTTACAGCACTCAAAATGATTGATTTTAACAATAAGATTTCATTCTAATCAATTAGGAGCCAGATCCCGCTATCCGCTGTATCTTTTTTGTTTTTCAGAACATTTTTATATTTATAATTAAAAGTGAAGAAGAAAACAAAAAAGGATGCCGCTTCTATCGGGGCTATTGAAACATTACGGCATAATTTTTCGTTGTTTCTATGAAAGAAATTCCTAATTTTAAAAACACAAAATATTCATTATGAAATGGACAGACGACAGAAGTGAAAATTTCGATGACAGACGCGGATCCGGAGGTGGTGGCGGCATGCTTGTTGGTGGCGGTCTTGGAACAATTATTATTGCAGCTATTGTGTTTTTTTTAGGTGGAGATCCGTCTGCCATTTTGAATAGTAATGCATCGGGTTCACAACAGACTGAGCAAAGACAATTGTCTCAGGAAGAACTTAAAATCGGTGAATTCGTAAATATGTTACAAGCTTTAAACGAAGAAACTTGGGCGAAAACCTTTAAAGATAATAACATCAAATTCAGACCTGCAAAAGTAGTTCTTTTCGAGAGCGGAACACAATCCGGTTGCGGAGCGGCAAGGTCGGAAATGGGTCCATTCTATTGTCCAAATGACGAAACGATCTATATGGATATGAGCTTCTTCAATGAGTTGCAGTCAAAATTCGGGGCAAAAGTGGGACAATTTACTGTTGCATATGTTTTAGGTCACGAATATGGTCATCATATCCAGAATCTTCTCGGTACGTTAGGCAAAATAGACCAACTGAGACAGAGCGGAAGATACTCCGAGAGTGAAATGAACCGTGTTTCTGTTGCCAATGAATTACAAGCCGATTTCTACGCCGGTGTTTGGGCAAAACAAACAGACAGTCGCGAAAAGATATTGGAACCTGGCGACATTCAGGAAGCGATGAGCGCTGCAGCAGCCGTTGGCGATGACAATATCCAGAAGCGCGCGCAGGGTTATGTGAATCAGGAAAGCTTTACACACGGCTCATCTACCCAGAGAGAAGAATGGTTTATGAAAGGCTATAATACAGGCGATATCAGACAAGGTGATACTTTTGATGCACTTCTGAAATAATCTTTCTGCGATACAAAATAAAAAGCCTCAGATTATTTTTTCTGAGACTTTTTCTATGTTATTTTTTCTTAGTCTTAATCTTCTTCACCTGTTCTTTGATGAAAGGATATTTCTGCTGCATATCCTTACTCAGAGACGGATCAAGTTTTAAAGCTTTCTCCAGCATAATGACACCTTCTGTTTCATTTTTAAGATTAAAGTAACAATTGCTCAGCTGATAATATAATTCAGCTCTCTGATGGCTTAAAAGGGCTTTCTGCAAAACAGCAACAGCGTCATCATATTCTCCTATCAGCATCAGCATTTCAGAAAATGCGTACCAATTGTAAAATCTGTTGGGTTCCGTCTCTACAAGCTTTTTGAGACAGGCAAGGCTTTCCTCATACTCACCACAAGTGATGTAAAGAAATGCCAGCCTTTTTTGGTACTCAAGATTGCTATCATTCAGAGCAACAGCTTCGTGAGCAAAATACAGCGCTTCTTTCGTATTACCCATATCTTCGTAGATATAGGATTGCTCCATCATCGCCAGATAAAACTGCGGATCTTCCTTCAGAGACTTCTGGAATGACGTAAGTGCCTGAACAGGTTTCCCTGCTTCTTTATAGCAAAGTCCGATTTTGTAGAAAGTAAAAGCTTTAGTATACTCCAGCTCCAGCATCTCTTCATAAACTGCAATGGCATCTTCCCATTTGTTAAGCGCTTCGTAAGAAGATGCTTTAAACGCATAGACACCTACAGCCGTAGAATTGATAGCTATCAGGTAATCAAAACCTCTGATTGCCTCTTCGTAATTTTTTTTGTTGAAGAAATATTGTCCATATTCGTACCAGGCTGTTTCAGAAAAAGGAAATCTGTCGAGATACTGATTCAGAAAATCCAATGCTTCCTGAGGTCTGTTCAGTTTGTTATAACAAAGCATTACATTTTCCAGAGAATAATCGTCGTAAGGATCATGTTCAAGCGCAGCACTATAATGCTTCAACGCATTGAAAGGATCATCGAGATTAATAAATTCATCGGCGATAAAATTATGCAGGAAGTTTTCTTCCTCTTCCAATTCCAAAGCTTTCTGACAATATTCTATTGACTTTTTCGGATTTCCTAGATTTGAATAGTATTTTGCACAGCAAACCAAAAAGTCTGTGTCTTCCAGAGAAGACTGGCGCAGCTCATCAATCAGATCTTTTGCTTTTGTATAGCGTTCCAACTCCAGAAAAACCTCCAACTGTTTAGTTTTGATTTCCAAGGAATTAGGATGGATTTTGAGCGCATGATTCACAGCAAGTTCTGCATAGCTGAAATCTCCCAGCTCCAGGTAATAAATAATGATGTCTACATATTCTTCTGTATCGAAATAGAACTCTTCATTATTTTCTATCATTTCTTCGAACTTTTTCGCAAGTTCGTTTTCAAAAAATTCTTCCAATATGTGTGATTTAGATTTGAGACTTAGCTCCGCTCAGACGGCATATTTGCTTAGTGTGAGGTTCGTAAATTCAATTACAATCAGCCGGATCTTAAATCTTTATATAAAGTTAATCAATTTTAATCTGAAAATAAACAGTCTTAAGATGACAATTTATTAACATTAATCGTTTTTCTGTTCAGCGTAAATTGTAGTCAAAAACATACCAAACGATTTTTCCAAACCTGTAATATCTCCGGATTTCAGATTAATTCCTCCGTAAATACTGTCATTACTACGGATTTTAAAGTTACTTAGTGAGAAATATAAGGATGGCTGTCCATCTTTGCCTGACAATTTTACCGAAGAACCCAGTAATTTCCTTGTTGAGACTGTCAATACTTCATCATTTCTCAATTGCAGTTTCAGAAAACTTCTCGGATATATTTCCAGAACCTTATTATTGATCGATATTTTCTGATTTTTATCCGAAGAAGATACAAGATAAGCTACATTATCTTCTGCCGGAATACTATCGGCTTTTGTATAATACAGATTCAGAATATAATAAGCCGGATCAAATTGCTGAAAAGTCCCATCTACCTTTTCAATTGGCTTTAGCGAAAAAGTATTCGAACCAACTTGTTTTGCTTTTTTATAAACTTCTCCGAACATTTTGACATCGTCATTGGAAAATCCGTTCACAAGAACTTCTCCAAGATACTCGGATTTTGAAACATCAGAAATACTATAAAAAATCTTGTCCTTATTATCATTAACTTTATCAACTTTATTCAATGTAACTTCCTGAAGATAAAATAATTGAAAACAAAACAAAAGAATGATGAATAATAGTTTACGCATTCGTTAATTTTAAAATTTCTATGCAGTCTCTGAGACTGTTTTCCCAATGTTTTGGCTCAATTTTGTAATCGCTTTCGATCTTTTCCAAAGACATTGTACTTCTTTTAGGTCTTTTTGCAGGCGTCGGGAATTCTTCCGTTGTGATAGCTTTTAATTTAACGTCAGAACCGGAAAATTCTTTTATTTTACTGGCAAATTCAAACCACGTTGTTTCCGGATAATTAGAAAAGTGATAGATCCCGAAAGTCTTATTTTGAGCTTCGATGATAGCCATAATCGCTTCTGCAAGATCATTCGCATTGGTAGGCTGTCCGTGCTGATCTCCTACTATTCCCAACTCATCTTTTATCCCAAACAAGTGAAGCATCGTTTTTACAAAATTCTTGTTAAATTCTGAATAGAGCCAGGATGTTCTCAAAATAACAGTTTCCGGATTGTTTTCTAAAGCCAATTCCTCACCTTTTCTCTTGGAAGCACCATAAACCCCGATAGGATTGGTAAAATCATCCTCAGAATAACTTAAATTGGTCTCGCCGTCAAAAACATAATCTGTGGAAACATGGATCAGCACAGCATTATTATCGTTACAGACTTTAGCCAGGTTTCCGACTGCATCACCATTCACGGCAAAAGCACGGTCTGATTCTTTTTCAGCAAGGTCTACAGCGGTGTAAGCCGAAGCATTGATCACAAAATCCGGCTGATACTCAGCAAAAGCTTCATCCACATGATCATAATTTGTAATATCTACAACAGCAGATCCTGTAAAATTAAAATCATACTGATCGTGATATTTTGGTGCTATTTTCTGCAGACAATGGCCAAGCTGGCCGTTTCCTCCGATAACAAGAATTCTTTTCATTTTTAATTTTTTGTTTTATTCTGGCTTCTGAAAAAGGAAACCCTTTCCTTAAATGTTTTCTGATCTATAGTCACAAGAAAATGAGCAAACTGATTTAAAGTCTTTTCAGGCATTTTTTCAGCTCTTCTCGCCTTCATGTTAAAATATATAACAGTGAGCCAGAAAACGGCGTGTACCACACCTTTATCATCTTTCATCAGCAATTCTACCACCGCTGTAAGGTCATCAACAAAGATGGTTTTACTGGTAATAGTTACCGTAGAATTATATCTTACTTCTTTAAGATAAGCAATTTCATTCTGGATGGTAACCCAGGTGCAACCTGTTTCTCTAGTATATTGCTCGTAAGTAAATCCGTAGTTCTGTTCTACGTGATCTTCCCTGGCATTAAGCATATATTCGAGGTATTTTACATTATTCAGATGACCGATAGGATCACAATCTGCGAAGCGGATCTTTACAGTAGATGAAAATTCTTTTTCCATAATGCAAAAATAAAAAAACCGCTCCGAATAAGAGCGGTTTTATCATTTATTAAGATAAATCTTATTTTAATCCTAATTCTTTCTTAACTGCTGGTGTAGCATCAGTTCCTGCTTTGTAAACTAAAGCCGGGCTGGAAGCATCGAATACAAATTCATAACCTGCAGCTTTAGAAACTTTAGTGATAGCCTCATTGATTTTCTTTTCGATAGGAGCCAATCCTGCATCTCTTTTTTCTGCGATATCTTTCTGTGCTGCAGAATACATCTGCTGCAAGTTATCCTGAAGTTTCTGAACTTCCTGGCTTCTTTGCTCATTGATAGCCTGAGTTTGCTTAGGAGCTTCATCCTGATATTTCTTCATAAGATCCTGAAGAGATTTCCCCTGCTTTTCCAATTCAGTTTGTTTAGCTGTCTGAAGTGTCTGCAACTGTGTATCCAAAGCTTTCATTTCCGGCATTGCAGTGAATATTGAGTTGATGTCTACAGATGCAATTTTCTGTGCGTTTGCAAAACCTGTAGCAAAAACCATTACAACAGCTACTAATAATACATTTAATTTGTTCATTTTAAAAAGTTATGTTTATATATTTAAATTATTTTATTTCATCTCAGAAGATTCGCCTCCAGGACTTCTTCTTTGCATTGATTTGATTTTACCTTTAGGAGATGTTTTTCCGTTTTGATCTTTTCCATTTAATGATCCAGATGAACTGCTTCCTGAGTTAGCCTTTTCATCTTTAGCAAGATTTTTCCCCAATAAGCTGAGAACCGCATCTGTATAATCATATTTTTTATCTAAAAAGATCACACTGATGTTGTTGCTTTTATCAAGAACTATGCCCAAGCTATTCTTTGTAGACACCGTCTTAATAGCGTTCCATATTTGATCCTGAAATGGTTTTGTAAGGTTTGAACGCAGCTGGTTTACTTCCCCGTTAGTCCCGAATCTTGCACCAATTGTATTTCTGATGCTCGCTTCCATATCTACCACTTCTTTCT
>JAEXJU010000371.1 GCA_023448955.1 Bacteroidota bacterium | reverse complement strand
GTGCAGAAAACATTGTCACTACAGAAAAAGCAAAACCGATGAGTGTTTTTTTCATATTTTATATTGAAAATTATATTTAAAAGTTGATAATAAAACCTCTACTGAAAATCATTTATCATTAATAATTCATCATTTATAATTATTTGGGCAGCTATTTCCGCCCTCCGTTCCCGCTTTTTTCTGTCATTGCGAAAGAACGGAAGCCTTCGGTAGAGCTTTTCAACCATCGCAATGACAGAAAAAGAGCTCCACTCAGGTCGGGCTGCGTTAGATTCGTCGTTTTCAATTTTATATTTAAAATAAAAGTCAGCGACACCGCTCTGACTTACATTATTTATCTTATTACAGTTAGTATTAGATTTGTCACACTGAGCGGAGTCGAAGTGTCTTTCATAATAACTGAAAGATCTCGGATAAAATTAAATAAAATATTGATTTGCGCAATCGATTGCACGAAATAAATATAACAACTCAGCGGAAGCGTTATTAATACTCATAAAACTCAAAAACACACTTCGCTTTTTCCGATATTTTTCTTAATTATTGATTCAAATTTCTTTAATTTGCAATGCTAAAAATAATTTCAACAATGATTATTCAACCTAGAACAAGAGGATTTATTTGTCTGACTGCACATCCGGACGGCGCGCATCAGGCTGTAAAAAACCAGATAGAATATGTAAAGTCGAAAGGCGAAATCAAAAACGGGCCTAAAAAAGTTTTGGTCATCGGAGCTTCCACAGGTTTTGGTTTATCTTCCAGAATTGCTGCAGCTTTCGGCTCTGGTGCATCTACAATCGGAGTTTTCTTCGAGAAACCTGCATCAGAAGGGAAAATGGGAACTGCAGGTTGGTACAATTCCGCAGCTTTCGAGAAAGAAGCGCACGCAGCAGGACTTTACGCAAAGAGTATCAATGGAGACGCATTCTCCGACGATGTGAAGAAAGAAACCATAGAATTGATTAAAAAAGACCTTGGCGAGGTAGATTTGGTAGTGTACAGTTTGGCTTCGCCGAGAAGAACACATCCGAAAACAGGTGTCGCTTATGCATCGGTTCTTAAACCGATTGGTCAACCATTTACCAACAAAACAGTTGATTTTCATACAGGTGTCGTGTCTGATATCACCATTAATCCGGTTGAAAATGAAGAAGATATCGCCAACACCATCGCTGTAATGGGTGGCGAAGACTGGAGATTCTGGATAGAAGATTTAAAAGCGGCTGGTGTTTTGGCTGAAGGTGTTAAAACCGTAGCTTATTCTTACATCGGCCCGGAATTAACTTTTCCAATTTACAGAAATGGAACTATTGGTCAGGCAAAAAATGATTTGGAAGCAACAGTTTCGGTTTTGAATGATTTACTGAAAGATCTTCACGGTGTTTCTTATGTTTCGGTTAATAAAGCTTTGGTAACACAATCCAGCTCAGCAATTCCTGTCGTTCCATTGTATATTTCCTTACTTTATAAAGTGATGAAAGCTAAAGGTACACACGAAGGAACTATCGAACAGATGCAGAGATTATTTGCGGACAGATTATATACAGAAAACGGAGAGGTTGCATTAGATTCAGAAGGAAGAATCCGCATTGATGACTGGGAAATGGCAGAGGATGTACAGGCAGAAGTTGCTAAATACTGGGATAAAGTTACAACGGAAACACTGCCTGAAATCAGTGATATTGAAGGTTACAGGAAAGAATTTTTCAACCTTTTCGGGTTCGAGCTGGAAGGTGTGGATTATGAAAAAGATGCTAATGAGAATGTGCAGGTTCCAAGTATCGAAGCTTAGATTTTTAGACATAGAAATAATAGACTGATAAATGATAAAATTTTTTAGTCTATTAAAATAAAACGGCTACTTTTCAGTAGCCGTTTTTATTGTTGTGATTGAGTTTTTATTTCTTTCTGTTTAGTGTCGTAATCGTGGAGCAGGTTGTGTTCCGGTGTTTGCTCAATAGCGTGCATTATTTTGTCCAGAATCTGCGTTGCGGACTCATTGTCATAATCAATATCCAATGCTGGTTTAAACTCCATAGTTGGTTTCACGCCGGTTACTTTGATTTTCAGTCCTTTCTTGTCAAAAGCTCTGCGAAACCCATTGATCTTAATTGGAATAACAGTTGGTCTTTGGTTTTTAATCAATTTAGCAGTCCCTTTTCTGCCTTGTGCAAAAGCTGAAGTAGTTCCTTGAGGGAACGTAATAACCCAGCCGTTGTCCAGTGCTGTCATAATATTTTCCACCTCACTCATATCCACCATCCTGTTGACATTCTGGCCTTCTGCCCGCCAAGTTCTTTTTACTGTAACGGCGCCGGCAATTTTGAAAATTCTTGCCAGGATTCCTTTGTTCATCGTTTCTTCTGCTGCTACATAATAAAAATCTACTTTCGGATTCAGCAGATAAACAGGATTTTTAATAGTATTATGGTAGCCGTTATTCACCGCGCAAAACGCGTGATACATTGCTGCAACATCAGCAAAATAGGTTTGGTGGTTAGACACGAAAAGAACATTGGTGTCCGGCAAATCGGTGAGATTTTCCGTTCCGGAAATTTTAAGTTTATTAAAACCATTGAATCTCCTGTAAGATACTAACCCTAGAATGAAAATAATAATCCTTTTAAGGACATAGATGTTTCCAAAAGAATCAGTAAAAATATTTTTTTTTGCCATTGATATTTGATTATAACTTCTAAGGTCTTGAAATTATTGCAAAATTAAACATTTTTTAACAAGTTGCTGAATTCACTAAGAATCATTGAAGTAGCTCCCCAAATGATATATCCATTGAAGTCGATCACTGGAACTTCATAACCCTGGGTTGTGGGCAGGCTCATCATCTTTGGCTCATCCGGAAGGTTTAATAATGAGGATATTGGAAATTCTATCAGTTCCACAGCTTCGGTTTCCTGTAAAAAGAATTCCGGATTTTTCTTGGTGTATGATACAAATGAATGAACATAGAAATTGCTTGGCGGAATATAAATCGGCGACATTTCCCGGATAATTCTCACGTAATGCTCATC
>JAEXJU010000327.1 GCA_023448955.1 Bacteroidota bacterium | reverse complement strand
GAGATAGGTACTGGAAAAGGTCATTTAACGGAATCTTTAGCAAAACGAACGAAAAAAGTTATCTCTATAGAGAAAGATAAGTATTTAACTGAAAAAGCGAAAAAGAAGTTAAAAACGTACGCCAATGTGCGAGTATACCACGTGGATGTTTTGAAATACTCGTTTCCCAATAAAGATATACAATATCGGGTGTTTGGAAATATTCCATTTAACATTAGTACCGACATAGTGAGGAAAGTTGATTTTCATAGTCGTGCATATCAAATTGATTTGATTGTTGAGTATGGTTTTGCTTTGCGACTGATGGATACATCAAGATTACTTGGGGCTCTTTTGTTGCCGGAGGTAGAAGTCCATATACTAAAAAAGATTCCGAATTATTATTTTCATCCTAAACCAAATGTTCAATGTGCATTGGTTCGTTTGGTACGGAGATCAAATCGTTTCAGTAAAAAAGAAATAGAGGAATATAAAAAATTTATTGAAGCGTGGATATCGGGGAATATTCATTTGATATTTACAAAAAATCAATTGAGAAGATCGTTAGCGAAAGCTGGAATTACTACAGAAAAGCAAATAAATTATTCTCAAGCTCTCTCTCTTTTTAAAAGCTATAGATTATTTAAAGGATGATGTAGTCGTCAAACTATATTAAAGAAATAAAAACTAAAGATTAAAGGTAGAATGATAAATTTATTTACTAACTATACTTTTAGTTTAAAAGAGTGAGTTCATTGTTAAGGAATGCTGATGAATCAAAAATCAGCATTTCATGTCAAGAGGATAATAGGGATAGGGGATATCTATACTCTATCCCTATTTTAATGTTTCAGAAAATTACATTGTTGAGAATGGTTTATCAGTTTTAAAAGTGATAGAATCAAAAAAGGCAATGTCTAGTGTTAAGGCTTGTTTCATTCATTAACCATATGATAATTTCTTGCATTTATATATTATCTGTCTGTTTTCTATAAAATCAGATTTGTTTGTTACTATCTGTTATTCTTGATGTAAACTTTACCACATTTTTCCATCATTTGTTGAGTCATAAAAAATAATTAAAAGCTAGTGAATGTGTTCCCTCTTATCGATAATATCAAGAAATAAATTAAATTATAGTTTACTGAAAATTAATGCCAACTGGGGTTTGAAGTAACGTATTTCCCTTAGTCGGCTATTTTTTACGATTAATTAGCTCAGAAATCAATTGGAGAGCGTAAATGTAAAAATAATGGATGAATAGGTCTCAGTCTCGTCAAAAAATATTGTTGACAATAAGTCTAATTAGACTATAATGTTTATATGATATTCGTCTAATTAGACTATGATCATTTTTATAACTCAAGAAAATTGAACGAAGCAGTCAATTAACTGAGTATCTCCACAATATTTATTGAAGCTTGGAAGTATTTCTTCGTAAATAGCCAATAGAAAGAAAGGATGAAGAAAATGATGAAATCATTTTTAATGATAGGACAATCTAATATGGCAGGGCGAGGGTTCATCCAGGATGTACCTCCCATTTATAATGAAAAAATTAAAATGTTGCGTAATGGAAGATGGCAAATGATGACGGAACCCATTAATTATGATCGCCCTGTTTCTGGAATCAGTCTAGCTGGTTCCTTTGCAGATGCATGGTGTCATGAAAATCCAGAAGAGACGATTGGCTTAATTCCTTGTGCGGAAGGTGGCAGTACGCTGGATGAGTGGCATGTAGATCAGGCTCTTTTTAGACATGCTATAACAGAAGCAAAATTTGCTATGGAGAATAGTGAATTAACAGGAATTCTTTGGCACCAAGGAGAAAGCGATAGTATGAATGGGAAGTATAAAGTCTATTACCAAAAATTACTTTCAATTATGAAGGCTTTTAGAGAGGAATTAAATGCCCCCAATATACCGATCATTATTGGTGGCTTAGGAGATTTTCTAGGTAAAGAGGGGTTCGGAAAAAATTGTACAGAATATAATTTCATCAATCAAGAATTGCAAAAATTTGCTTTCGAACAAGATAATTGTTACTTTGTCACAGCAGAAGGTTTAACATCTAATCCTGATGGTATTCATATCGATGCAATTTCACAAAGAAAATTTGGCTTACGATATTTTGCAGCTTTCTCTAATAGGCAGCATATATTAAATCCATTAAATAATGAAAATGAATGGACCAAGCTTCATAATGAACAACCACATACCCAAACGGAAAAGATATATATGGCAAGTCTGGAATTGGCGTTAGGCAAAATTTCCTATTCTCAATTTGAAACACATCTGAAACAAATCTCTAAGGGGTAAGGTGTAGCATAATAGTATATGAGTTCGAGGTGTGAGGAGGGCATTTTTTTGATTCCACTACTAATTTTAGGTCTATTAAAGCAAAAACCGGGTTCCTATGGGTACGAATTATTAGCTTTAATGGAGGATCGTCACTATAAATATATCGTAAACTATACAAAAGGATCCTTCTATTATAATCTGCAACAATTAGAAGAAAAGCAATATATTAAAAAAATTGATCAACTGGATGACACGAGAGAAAAGCATAATTATATCATTACAGAACGAGGAAACAAAGAATTCGAAAAATTAATGGTAAAGTATGGATCTAAGACCGATTATATCAATTTCTCTTTTTATGCAGCGATGTTATTTGCTAACGAATATAAAAAAGAGGAATTTATAAAGCTAATAAAAATACAAATTGAACAAACGAAAAAGAAAATTTTTTTATTAGATCAAACACTTCAACATAATGAAGCTATCCCTACTTATTTTAAAAAGATGTTGGAAAATTCCCGTTCTCATCATGTCGTAAACGTGCAATGGTTTGAAGAATTATTAAAGGATACTACTAGTGAAAGCACATCTAAATAATCGAACACACCCCAGAAAGAAGACATCTAGCTATTATGAAGCTTGAGGAGGATTTGTTTTGCTGAGGTCTATCGTTATCAAAGAAATTGAAAGCAAATGGACAGAATCTATCTTTCTAAAGAGAATGAAGGGAAAAGGGATAGTTGGTATATAGCATTTTTAAATATCAAAAGGAAAGATGCCATGAGGATATTAGAGCGTCCATTCGAGAAAACGGATTTTTATCAGAGCGAAAAGCATGTTATATGATATTTATTGATCTGCTCCAACGGACGACGCTCTCCTAAAAAAGCCATCGTATACTGCTATGTTTCCTAGGATGTAAAGAATAAATCTTCTTCTTTTTTGGACTGCAGAGAAATAAAAAGGCTACTCGGCATTCTGGCTGAAAGCTTCGGTAGAAATATGGGAATTAAATCAGTTTGAAACTTTGCAACAAAATCTTATAAAAATTTGAAAGCGGGAGTACACATGATTACCTTAAAATCTAAAAGAGAAATTGAGTTGATGGCTGAATCTGGATCGTTATTAGCCGATGTTCATATCCATCTACGAGATTTTATCAAGCCGGGAATTACTAGCTGGGACATTGAAGTTTTTGTGCGTCAATACATCGAAAGTCATGGAGGTATTGC
>JAEXJU010000318.1 GCA_023448955.1 Bacteroidota bacterium | reverse complement strand
GTGCATAAACACGAATGTTAATTTTATCTATCATAGAACTGGATTTTTGATGCCTAATTTAGTGAAATTATTTTTTCCAGGCGTTGATCATTTCTCTTTTTCCGGGAGGTCCCTGTTTTTTTTCTACCTCGAAATTAAGTTCTTTTAATATTCTTCTTACGCTGCCTTTAGATGAATAAGTAGTGAGTAATCCGCCGGTTTTCATTTTAGAAGCTACGATCTCAAAAATTTCCTGCTCCCAAAGATCTGGCTGAACTCTTGCTCCAAAGCAGTCAAAATATACGAGATCAATTGGAGGTAAATTAACATTTTTTATGTTAAAAAAGTCATCTTTGATCTTTGTTAGGGTAAAATTGTCATCAATTTTTACAGGTATTTCCCATTCAGTTTCATGGATTTTTAATGAAAGATCTTTCAGGATTTTGCTCGGAAATAATTCAGAATAAGACAATTCTGAAGCTTCTTGTAAAAAAATCGGATATTTTTCGATGCCAAAATAATTGATATTATGATTTTTATCATTTCTCAAATATTCATCAAATGTTACTAAAACGTTAAGACCTGTTCCAAAACCTAACTCTAAAATATTAATTTCGTAATCATTTATTAAATTTATTCCATTTTTAATAAATACGTGAATTGCTTCTTGTAAAGCACCATGTTTTGAATGGTAAGTTTCTTCTAATTCTTTGATTAGCAAAGTTTTACTTCCATCCTTTGTATGTATTAATTCTCTTTTCAAAGTATTTTTTTACAAATTTAAACTAAATTTTGATTATTGAAAAATTATTATATATTTGTAATACCTCATTAAAAAATTAAAAAATGATAATTCAAAGAACTTCAAACCCAAGAATCTCTTCATTTGATCCAAATAACTTTTCATTCGGAAATACATTTATAGATCACATGATTATTTGTGAATATGAAAACGGAAAATGGGGAGATCTGCAGCTGGTTCCATACGGCCCGATTGGTTTCACTCCTGCAATGATGGGTGTAAACTACGGACAGGCTTGTTTTGAAGGAATGAAAGCTTATAAGGATAATGATAATCAGGTTTTTCTGTTCCGCCCGGAAAAAAACTTCGAGCGTATTAATAAATCTGCAAAACGACTTGCTATTCCTGAGATTACCGAAGAAATGTTTCTAGGTGGACTAAAGGCTCTTGTAGATATAGATAGAGAATGGATCCCTAAAGGAGAAGGTATGTCACTATATTTGAGACCATTATTATTTGCAACAGAAGAAGCTCTGAAAGCAAGAATCTCTGAAAAATACATGTTTGCAATAGTTGCAACACCAGCCAAGAATTATTACACCGCACCAGTATCTGTTAAAATTGCAGATCATTATTCCAGAGCGGCAAGTGGAGGCGTGGGTGCAGCAAAAGCTGCCGGAAACTATGCTGCATCTTTTTATCCGACCCAATTAGCTATAGAAGAAGGATATGAGCAGATTATCTGGACAGATGACTGTTCCCACGAATATTTTGAGGAAAGTGGAACTATGAATGTTTTTGTAAGAATCAATGACACGATTTATACGCCTAAAACATCGGACAAAATATTGGATGGTGTCACAAGAGATAGTTTTATTCAGCTTGCTAAAAAAAGAGGAATCGAAGTTGTTGTAGACAATGTAAAAGTTTCTGATGTGGTAGAAGCTCAGAAAAATGGTACATTGAAAGAAGTCTGGGGTGTAGGAACTGCTGTGGTTACAAGCATTTTCCAGGCTTTGGGATATCAGGGAGAGCATTTGTTGTTGCCTCAGCTATCGGAAGAAGAAAGCTTTGCGGCTATGCTTAAAAATGATCTGGTAAATATCCACACCAATCAGTCAGAAGATCCATTTGGTTGGAGAGTTCTGGTAGAAGAAAAAGCATACAGTTTACAGAATTAAGTAATTGAAATATTCTAAGAGATAAAAGCCGGAAATTAGTTTCCGGTTTTTATTTTATAATAGTGATAAGTCTTTTTAAAATTCTTAATTTCGCAAAAGTTTACTGGGGTCCTTCCAAAAAGCTAAAAAAACAATGAAAAAATTATTCTATTTATCTTTTATAACAATTGTTGCCTGTACCAAACAGCAGCCTGTTCAGCATCCTGAAGAACAATTTATGTCAGAGAGTGAGCTGGAAGTATCCAAAAAGAGATCTAAAGATCTGAATACCCTGGAAAGAACTCAGATTGAAGACTGGATCAAGGCTCAGAAAACCAGCTATTATCCAATGGGAATGAATTACTGGGTTAATATTGAAGGATTGGAAAACAAACCCAGAAAAAACAATGGCGAAAAAGTATCTTATCAGTATTTTATTTATGATTTTGACAGAGTCAAACTCTATGAAACTCCTGTTAAAAATATAGATGTAGAATTTGGTCATTTTCAGGAAATGGATGCAGTGGAAGATGTTATCCGTTATCTTAATAAAGGAGAAGAGGCAGAAATTCTGGTGCCATCTGTTCTGGCATACGGAACTTATGGTGACAATAAAAAAATATCTAATGATATGCCCCTCATCATCAAAGTAAAAGTATTGTAAAAATATAAACGCTTATAAACAATGAAAAAAATTATAGCATTATCTATAACATTATTAACATTATTAAATTGTAAAACATTGGAAATAGACAAAGAAACTTACAAAAGCCTGCCAGACGGATTGTATGGTAATCTTACAACAAGCAAAGGTGATATTTTAGTAAAATTCGAAGATGAAAAATCTCCTGTAACAGTTGCTAATTTTGTCGGACTTGCCGAAGGTAAAATAGAAAATAAAGCAAAGAAAAAAGGTGAGCCATTCTATGACGGAACGATCTTTCATAGGGTTATCAAGGATTTTATGATTCAGGGAGGTGATCCTCAGGGAACAGGAATGGGCGATCCGGGTTACAAGTTTGATGATGAGAAAAATGATCTTCAGCATACAGGAAAAGGAATTCTTTCTATGGCTAATTCCGGCCCGAACACCAATGGTTCTCAGTTTTTCATTACAGAAGTAGCAACACCTTGGCTGGACGGAAGACATACTATTTTTGGAAAAGTCGTAAAAGGTGAAGCCGTGATTGATTCTATTGCCAAAGTAGAAAAAGGACCTCAGGACAAACCAAAAACTGATATTGTTCTGAGCAAAGTTGCTATTTTCAGCAAAGGAGATCATTATAAGCATTATGATGCAGCAAAAATCTTCAACGACGGGAAATCCAAAATTCAGGATAATAACAAAGTTTATCTAGCAAAAGCCGAAGAAGAGAAACTGAAAAAAGAAAGAGAGTTTGCTGCAAATCAGGAAAAATTAGTAAACGATATGAAAGCCGGAATGCAGTCTACACCGTCCGGACTTTACTATAAAATCACTAAAGCCACTAGCGGCGAAACTCCAAAGGCTGGACAGACTGTTGCAGTACATTATGCAGGAAAACTAATTAATGGTGATGAGTTTGACAATTCCTTCAAAAGAGGTCAGCCAATTGATATTCCTATCGGCGTTGGACAGGTAATCAAAGGTTGGGATGAAGGTATTATGCTACTTAAAGAAGGTGAAACCGCAACGTTGCTGATTCCGCCGGCACTTGGTTATGGCGAGAGAGGCGCAGGTGGTGTTATTCCGCCAAATGCCTGGTTGGTATTCGATGTGGAACTGGTAAAGATCAGTAAATAAATAAAAAAGAGCGAATCAACTTCGCTCTTTTTTTATGCTAATATCCGATAAGCTTTTCTTGCGCCTGTGATGCAGCTTTCATAATGTTTTTCATTGATTTTTTCATCTAAAAAAGCTTTAAATTCCTGCCATAGTAAACCGGTTTTCCCACCATAGATTCCAAAGTAATTGAATGTGATATCTTCAAACGCAGGATTTTTCCTAAGCTGTTTCATAATTACATTTCCGCCTAAAGTAGATCCTTCCATCACATAAAGTGCTCCAAAAGCTTCGGCTTCGTTATCAAGTTTGTCAGCAATAAAATCATTATTAAGATCAACTCCCAGATTGTTGAGATCTGTAGTTATTGCATTGATTTTTTTGCGTAAATCTAACTTCAATTCAGGATAATTAACTAATAATTTATTGACTTGAGGTTCATATTTGCTGATAAGTAAATAATTATGAATCAAAAGATTTTTATAATCTTCCAATGTATATGATCTGTCAAAAATTTTCTTAGATTGTAAGCTTTCTTCGGTTTTATCGTGTTCTGATTTTGTTTCTTCTTTAAGAATTGAGGAAATCATAATTAGGCTTTTGAAATTTTAAAATGAATGTAGTTCCTTTCCCGCTTTCACTTTCGTAGGATATTTTTCCGCCCATTTTTTCCATAAGATGATGAACAATGCTTAGGCCGACACCATTACCATTAAACTCTTTTGCATTATTCATTCTGCTGAATATTTTGAACATTTTTTTTGATTCTTTCTGATCTATACCGATTCCATTATCCGTAATTTTATAAATCACAACATTGTCAGCGATTTCTCCTATAATTTTTACTTTGGGTTTTTCAGATTTGGATGAGTATTTTACAGCATTTCCAATAACATTACCAAAAACCTGATAAACCATAGTCTGGTCACCTAAAACTTCTGGCGTATTTTGTATGATGATATCAGTATGTGGAGATTCAAAACTAATTTTTGAGTCTTCTACAACTTTTGTAATCATTGCATCAACCTGAATACTTTTCAGTTCTATTTCAGATTTTTTAATCTTGCTGAGTTCTAAAACGTTAAGGATCATTGCACTCATCGTATCAACCTGGCTGATAATATTATCCAAAGTCTTATGGACGTTTTCAGGATCAGGCAGTTTTTTTGCAAGTTGTGCGTTTAGTTTTATAACGGTAAGTGGTGTATTAAGGTCGTGAGAAATAGTGTGAGAGAAAGAATCAAGTTCTCCATTTAGCTCTTTTAATTGATTATTGAGATCTTGGATCTGAGAAGATTTCGTGTGCGAAGCTTTCAGAATAACAGATGTTATCCATTTTGCAGACTCTATTTCTTTAATTTTCCAAGGTAATGAAGTTCCTTTTACATATTCTTTCCATACTTCAAATGATTTTCTAGGCGAGAATTTAATGATCTCAACGCCGTCTTTGATTTCGGAAGTCGTTTGCTTTTCGGGTTTTCCTGCCCATTTTATTTTTTGACCCTGTTCTTTTCTAAGCCAAATGAGCATGTCGGAAGTGTTGTTGCCTAATTCGCTGATAATAATTCCGCAGCTGGTTTCTGAATTTTCAAGATCTGTAATAGTACGGCAAAAAGTATTTGAAACATAAATATTTTCCTCGAAATTATGATTGTTTTCCCTGCTCCAGTCTATGATCTTTTCAATATCTGAATTATTTGGCGTTTTCCCTGCTGTAAGGATTTCGTTATTGATTTTTATAATAATTCCATCCGCATCGCAAGTATTCATAATATCATTGATATTATTTTCCAAAGCCTTACCGAAACTTTCGTCGTTCAGGAGATTCTGACGCAGCGTAATATTGTTCAGGTTAATTCTCTGATATTCCTGCAACGTTTCCAGTGATCTGAAAGAAGCGAAAGCATTTGCAGATGTTCTGGTAAGAGTTTCCACAAGTAATCTTGATTGTAGGTCAAGATGCTTTGGCTCAGAATTTTGGCAGGCAACCATTCCCCAAAGTTCACCATTAACAATGATGGATGTGCTGAAACTGGCCTCAACCTGAGCATTTTTAAGATATTGAATATGTACAGGAGATGATGCCCGGGTTACACAATATGTAAGGTCAATATCTTCTTTCTGTATGATACCGATAATTGGATAGGTTTTTCCGGAAACATGAGACGTTATTCTTACAGGATTTTTCAGATATAATGCTCTGGCCTGCGCCGGAATATCAGATTCCGGGTAATGTAAATCCAGGTAACTATCAAGATTAGGTTTTACAAGTTCTTCAATGACCTGTCCGCTACCGTCATACAAGAACTGATAAATCATTGCACGGTCAAAATCTATAATTTGCTGAACTTCTTCCAGTAAAATTTTCCAGATATTCTCTTCATTAGAGTTTCTGAGTATTTTTTGTATGGCAGCGTATTCCTTATTAATTTTATGATTTGGAAGGACTTTCTCGATCTCGAAAAAAGTAAAACCTTTATGGGTGTGAATACTTAAAGTATATTCTTCATTTTTAAAGCTAAAATGTTGAATGGCAAGTATTTCATTATCTGAAAAGTTGTCCCAATTAACATCAATTCCAAGGTCTGCAAAAAGTATACGGATATCTCTTCCCAAAAGAAAATCAGAATCTACAGAAAAAAAATCTAAGATATTCTCACTGTAAAAAGTGATCTTAGAATCTTGTGAACCCAGTAAAAATCCATATTCCTGAACTTCTCCACAAATATGTATTGGTTCCTGGTCACAATTGATATATTCTTTCGGATACATATAATTATTATTAGTTTAATATATCCTTTGTGTTTTGCTGAGTAAAGATAGAAATAAAAATTAACTCTTGTTAATTATTTTTCTCTAATCAATTATAATTGAAGTTCAAAATTATAATTTATTGAATTTCAATATAAAAAATAAATAAAAAAAGACAGTTTATTAACCGTCTTAGATTTTCCTAATATAAAAATTATTTCATATCATACATAATTAATGCTGTGATTAATTTTGGTTCAATCAATGTGCACTTAGGCGGCATTTTGATCTCTTTATCAGATATCTTCAGCAGATCTGTAAAGCTTATAGGATATATTCCGAATCCTACTTTATATTCTCCGCTATCTACTTTTTCTTTCAGTTCGGCAATACCATTAATATCTGATGTTCCTTTTTGATAAGTAATTTTATCTGTATGTTTAGCATTTTCAATTGAAAGGATATTCTCAAAGATATATTTATTTACGAGATGATGATCCAGATCATTTTCATTTTTATTGGCATCGCGTATGCTGTGCTTTACGTGAAGGCTGTAGAATTTGCCGCCCAGATACATACTGATATGAAATTTCTGAGAAGGGAAATAGGGCGCTTCCCCTTTATCGTGAATCTGAAAATAGTCATTTAATTTATTCAGGAACTCTTCTTCAGTAAGACCGTTCAGATCCTTAAGTAATCTGTTATAATCATTAATTTTTATGGACTGATTAGAAACAATAAAACTGTATACAAAATTATAATGCTCTGTTCCGTGAGATCTTTTGTATTTATCTCTTTGCTTTTTAGCATACTCCGCAACAGAACCGATTCTGTGGTGGCCATCTGCAATATAAAAAGAATCGATAGGATCCAAGACTTCTTTGAACTGCTGCAGCTTGAGGCGGTTGTCTATTCTCCAGATTTTATGCCTCACGCCTTTATCATCTGTATAGTTAATGATTGGGACATTTTTTTGTTCGTGGTTCATAAGGAGTTCCACCTTAGAATTAGAATGGTAAGTAAGAAGAACTGGTTCTGCCTGTACGCCAACTTTTTCTAGATAATGGGCCATTTTCATTCTTCTTTCTGTGATGGTAGATTCGTGCTTTTTGATTTTTCCATCCCAGAAATCGTCAACACTCACAAGACCCATCAAACCACGGAAACTTGTTTTATCTGGCAAAGTCTGCTCATATAAGTAATATGCAGAATCATCCTGAGTCAGTTTCTTATCCTGAAGCAGTTCTTCAAAATTAGATCTTATCTTTCGGAGATTTCTGTCTACATCTTTAGATTTGCTTACAACAGCAGGTTTTATCATCTGTATATAGGAGTCATCTACCTGAGCTTTTTTATTGATTTCTTCTTGAGTGAAATTATCTAAAGAGTAAGTAGGAAAAACATCAATAAAATCAGGATTAGGTCTGATTCCTCTAAATGGTTTAAATACTGGCATATATTATAGTTCGTCTTTTATTTTAATTATCTGTTCTGCAAGTTCTTCAGCTATTCTGTTCTGAGCTTCCAGTGTATTTCCTCCGATATGTGGAGATAATGACAATGCAGGATTCATGAGGATTTCTATTTCCGGATTGGGCTCATTCTCAAAAACATCCAGTGCAGCACCTGCAACTTTGCCACTTTCGATAGCATTAATAAGAGCCACTTCATTCATAATGCCACCTCTTGCAGTATTGGCAATAAAAACCCCGTCTTTCATCATAGCGATCTCATTGTTATCAATCAGATATTCTTCTGTATTAGCAATATTGATACTAATAAAATCAGATTTTTTTAAAACCTCATCTAAATTTACGGATTTAATTTCGAAATGCAAAGATTGTCCATCGAAGAAAGATATTTTTACAGTTTCGGTTTTTGGAGTTCTGTTATAAGCTAAGATGGTCATCCCCAATGAGATTCCCATTTTGATAACTTCCAGACCTATGTTTCCCATTCCGATAACACCCAGCGTTTTGCCGGAGAGTTCTGTAGCATTATTAAAAGATTTCTTTAAAGTATTGAATTTGGTTTCGCCTTCCAGAGGCATAAGTCTGTTACTTTCGTGGAGAAATCTTGCCAATGAAAAAAAATGAGCGAAAACCAGTTCCGCCACAGATTTACAAGAGGCTTTCGGAGTATTGATGATATAAATACCTTTATCAATGGCATATTCCACATCTATATTATCCATACCGATGCCGCCTCGTCCTATGATTTTGAGATTAGGACATTCATCAATCAGATTTTTTCTGACTTGCGTCGCACTTCTTACAAGAAGTACATCCACATTATTTTCATTAATGAAATTGCTCAGATGCTCAGCAGAAACTCTGGCGTCCAGAACTGAAATGCCTTCTTTTCTTAAAAGTTCAATCCCGTTTTCCGAGATTCCGTCATTGGCTAATACAATCATTTGTTTAATGAAAAAATGCTTTTATAACTGGGTTTCCTTATTTTGTTTAATCTCAAAATAAAGGTGGGCTAAGATACAAAATTTTATCTGAATTAACATTAATTTAACAAAAAAAACGTCCTCAATTACCTGAGGACGTTTGTATTTATAAAGCTAAACTTATATACTTTTCATGACATCTACCAAAACCTGTACACTTTCTATTGGCATTGCATTGTAGATGCTTGCTCTGTAACCACCAACACTTCTGTGGCCATTTATACCGCTGATTCCTGCTGCTTTCCAGGCAGTATCAAAAGCTTCTTTTTTGGATTCATCTGTCAGAGTAAATGTCACATTCATAAAAGAACGGTCTTCAACAGCAGCTACACCCTGGAAGTTCGGATTTCTGTCGATTTCATCATAAAGCAATTTCGCTTTTGCGTTATTTTTTTCTTCTGCAGCAGCTATTCCTCCGTTTTCTTCCAGAAACTTCAGAGTAAGATAAGATGCATAAACAGCGAAAACCGGAGGTGTATTAGACATAGATTCCTTATCGATATGAACAGAATAATCCAAGTAAGTAGGAATATTTCTTCCCGTTTTTCCAAGAATCGATTTTTTTACCACTACCAGTGTTGCGCCGGCAGGACCCATATTTTTCTGTGCACCAGCATAGATCAGGTCAAACTGCGAAAAATCGAGCTGTCTGCTGAAAATGTCGGATGACATATCGCAAACCATCAAAGTATCAACTTTAGGAAATTCTTTGATCTGAGTTCCGAAAATAGTATTGTTGGATGTACAGTGGAAATAATCGTATTCCGATCCTACAGTATAATCCTTTGGAATAAAATTATAGTTGGATTCTTTAGAAGAAGCCACTACATCTACATTTCCTAATTTCTTAGCTTCTTTTATAGCACCAGACGCCCAGGTTCCTGTATCTGTATAAGCTGCTTTACCATCAGTTGTAAGAAGGTTGAAAGGAACCATCAGAAATTGAAGGCTTGCGCCGCCCTGAAGATAAAGTACTTCATAATCATCGCCCAGATTCATTAGCCTTTTTACGATAGCCCTCGATTCATCCATTACCGCTACGAATTCTTTGCTTCTGTGTGATATCTCAAGAATAGATAATCCCATTCCGTTGAAATTAAGAATAGCTTCTGCGGCTTTCTGAAAAACTTCCTGAGGAAGAATACTTGGACCTGCACTAAAATTATGTTTTTTCATTTATTGTAAGTAATTAGGTATTAGGATTAAGATAGCAATTCTAAGCTAAAAGCCAGCTGCCAATAGCTACAAGCAAAAAATTACTCGTTGTGAAGAAATGCTTTCTTGGCCAGCAGCTGATCTTCAGATTCTACGTGATCTTCATCTGGCACGCAGCAATCAACAGGGCAGACAGCGGCACACTGTGGTTCTTCGTGGAAACCTTTACATTCCGTACATTTATCTGTAACTATAAAATAATAATCATCACTAACGGGTTCCTGTGCGGCATCTGCATTCACGGAAAGGCCGGATGACAAAACCACCATTCCTTTCAGGGCTGTTCCTTCTGATGCTTTCCAGTCTACTGCTCCTTCATAGATAGCGTTGTTCGGACATTCCGGTTCACAAGCGCCACAATTTATACATTCGTCTGTTATCTTGATAGCCATTGCTATATTTATTTATATTTTTGTGCAAAATTACAAAAAAAAAGCCAGCTATGCTGAACGAAAACAAAATTTTGGGACTTGAAAAATTAGGTCAATTCATTAGAGATTTTATTCAGAAAAATGATGATAACTATAATGAAAAAGAAGAACGACTGGCTTATCTAATGACACGTTCAGAACTTGAAAACCCTTGGTTTACCATGGAGAATCAACGATATAATCTGAAACAATGGTCAGGCCTTTTCACGAAAGAAAATATCGAAAACTGGCTTTCCGGGTATAAGCTTTCCAATACACCCAAAAGAGTAGGGCTCATACTGGCGGGAAACATCCCATTGGTTGGTTTTCATGATATTATTTCAGTGGTGCTCAGCAATCATATTCCGGTTATTAAATTATCATCAAAAGACCGATTGATGCTGCCTTATCTTTTGCAACTATGGAATGAATTTTCCAACAATGACATCGAATACCACATCGTGGAAAAGCTAGAAAACTTCGATGCTGTGATTGCAACCGGAAGCAATAACACCGCCAGATATCTGGAGTACTATTTCAAGGACAGCCTGAGTATTATCCGCAAAAACAGAACATCTGTAGCGGTACTCACAGGTGAGGAAACTGATGAGGAACTGAGATTATTAGCAGATGATATTTTCCGTTACTTTGGGTTAGGATGCAGAAATGTTACGAAAATTCTGATTACTGAAAATTTCAGTCTGGACAGGCTTTTCGAAAGTTTTGTGCACTACAGCGATATCATTAATCATCATAAATATGCCAATAACTATGATTATAACAGAGCAATTTACCTTCTTAATCAGGATCTGTTCTGGGATAATAATTTTGTGATGCTGAAAGAGGATGAAAAACTGTTCAGTCCACTGTCCGTCATCAATTTTTCACGATACAGTAATTTTGAAGATGCCGTAAAATATCTTGAAGAAAACAAAAATGACATCCAGACTGTAGTTGCCAAACAAGATTTAGGATTAAATGCCATCGGTTTTGGAGAAACTCAAAATCCTTCGTTAAATACTTATGCAGATAATGTAGATACAATGGCTTTTCTGAGTGTTATATAGTTGATGAGAAAATCATCAGCTTTATTATTTTAAACTTTAGATAATAATGTACAGCTTTTATCTTCAAAGCAAAAACAGCGCTTATGAGTTTGGAACTAAGGAACCATTTTGAGGCATTGATAGCGTTATCAGACGAAGAATTTGGGATGATCATTAACTATTTTAAGCCAAAAAAATTAAGGAAACACCAATATCTGATTCAGGAAAATGAACCTGTAACAAGTATGTATTTTGTTACTAAAGGTCTTTTAAAAGCGTCTTACCTGGATAAAAACGGCAAGGAACACATCATTCAGTTTGCAATGGAAGACTGGTGGATTTCCGATTTTCAGGCATTTTACACCGGCGTATCTTCTTTCACAAGTATTCAGTGTCTTGAAGATGTGGAATTATACAGTATTTCTAAAGATGACTTAGAGAAGATCTGTCTGCAGAATCATAAGGTGGAGCATTTCTTCAGAATCAAAAACAGTTTGGGTTATGTGGCTTTACAGAAAAGAATATTATCCCTTCTCACAACGGATGCCAAAGAACGATTTGAGCAATTTTCCGCCCAATATCCTAAACTTATCCAACGTGTTCCGAAAACAATTATTGCCTCATATCTCGGTGTATCCAGAGAAACGCTGAGTCGCATTACACGGAAATTGTGATGTGTGTCACTATAATTATGTGATCTATGTCCTGTGATTTTAAATGAGTTTGGCTCAATTTTGTATTCAGAAATTCAAAAAAATATCAAAATGGACAAAAAAATATTATTCGTGGTTACAAGTCACGAAGATCTTGGAAACACAGGACTGAAAACAGGATTTTGGACAGAAGAACTGGCAGCGCCTTATTATGCATTAGCAGACCAAGGTGCGGATATTACCATAGCATCTCCGAAAGGAGGACAGCCGCCAATAGACCCGAAAAGTGAGGATCCGTCTTCCCAGACAGATGCTACGAGGAGGATGGATGATGATAAAGTTTTACAGGAGAAGCTAAGTCATACCAAAGTCTTATCAGAAATCAATCCATCTGACTATGATGCTGTATTTTATCCCGGAGGTCACGGCCCACTTTGGGATCTTGCAGAAGATAAGATTTCTCAGCAATTGATTGCTGACTTTTACAAATCCGACAAACCTGTGGCATTTGTATGTCACGCTCCGGGTGTTCTGAAAAACGTTAAAATAGATGGCGATTATCTTGTAAAAGGTAAAAAAGTTACAGGATTCACCAATACAGAAGAAGAGGCTGTACAGCTCACCGATGTTGTTCCATTTTTGGTGGAAGATATGCTAAAGCAGAACGGCGGAGAATATAGCAAAGTGGAAGATTGGCATCCTTACGCTGTAGTTGATGGGAAGTTGATTACCGGACAAAATCCTGCATCTTCCGAAAAAGTAGCAGAGGAACTGCTGAAGATGTTATAACAAAATCCACAATATATGTAATGAAGCACAGATTTTTTCTGTGCTTTTTTAATTCATAATATCAGTAACAATCCATAATAATTGCCAACTAATAAATAGTTACGTAAATTACGTCCCGAATAAAAATTAAAAAAATAAAATATAGTATATGAAGAAAATTTTTATTTCAGTTTCACTATTATTTATGATGAATGCGATGGCACAAAAATTCGAAACCCAAACTCAAACCGATAAACAAGGATATACCTACGAAATCGTAAAAAATGATCAATCTGGGGTCCGTGTTTATACTCTTAAAAACGGACTGAAAGTTTATCTTGCAAAAAACGATGATGCTCCAAGAGTTCAGACATACATACCCGTTAGAACCGGATCTAATAATGATCCTGGTGATAACACAGGATTAGCACACTACCTTGAGCATATGGTCTTCAAAGGAACATCACACTTAGGCACTCAGGATTGGGAAAAAGAAAAAGTATTGCTAAATCAGATATCTGATTTGTATGAGCAACACAAAGCCGAGAAAGATCCGGAAAAGAAAAAAGCAATCTATAAAAAAATTGATGAAGTCTCTCAGGAAGCTTCAAAATATGCCATAGCTAATGAATATGATAAAGCTATTTCATCGCTTGGCGCAACAGGAACTAATGCCCACACCTGGCTGGATGAGACGGTTTATAAAAATAATATCCCATCCAACGAGCTGGAAAAATGGCTCAAAGTGGAAAAAGAACGTTTCTCCGAATTAGTTCTTAGGTTATTCCACACCGAACTGGAAGCGGTTTATGAGGAATTTAACAGAGCTCAGGATAATGACGGAAGATTGGTCAACTATGCAATGATGGAAGCGCTCTTTCCAAAACATCCAAACGGGCAACAGACGACAATCGGAACATCTGAACATCTGAAAAGCCCGTCTATGAAAGCGATTAACAAATATTTCGACACCTATTATGTACCTAATAATATGGCTGTAGTTTTGGTTGGAGATCTGGATTTTGACAAAACCATTAAGCTGGTAGATCAATATTTCGGGACTTTTAAATACAAAGAATTGCCAATGAAAAAAATGGTGTCGGAAGAACCAATGACTGGCATCGTGACAAGAACTGTAAAAAGTCCTACCACTCCTAGAATGACCATAGCGTGGAGAACAGATTCTTATGGAACCAGAGAAGCCAGACTGGCAGATATTGTTGCAGAAATACTAAGCAATAACGGCGATGCGGGTCTTATAGATCTTAACATTAATCAAAAACAAAAAACTCTTGGAGCGGGAGCTTACGAATCACCTTTTAAAACTTATGGCGCATTTGTACTGAGTGTTGTTCCAAAAGAAGGACAGAGTTTTGAAGATGCAAAAAAACTAATGTTTGAGCAGCTTGAACTTGTTAAAAAAGGACAATTCCCGGACTGGATGCTGAATGCGATTATCAATGATATGAAAGTGCAGCGAATGAAGGGTTGGGAAACAGCT
Organism: Bacteroidota bacterium; assembly: GCA_023448955.1. Lineage (GTDB taxonomy): Bacteria > Bacteroidota > Bacteroidia > Flavobacteriales > Weeksellaceae > Epilithonimonas. The sequence continues at coordinate 16,503 of JAEXJU010000318.1, read as the reverse complement.
GACGGACTTGCCACCACGCTCTATTCTACATATATCAAAAACAGAACCTGGGAACAGGAGCTGGATGAGATCAACCAATACGAAGCGATTACCAAGGCAGATGTGGTAAAATTTGCCAATGATTTTTTCAAGGACAACTATGTGGTGGTTTACAAAGAAAAGGGCGTTAATGATAAGTTGGTACGTGTTGAAAATCCGGGCATCACGCCAATCAAGCTGAACAGAGAAGCGCAATCTGCGTTTCTTAAAGATATTATTAATACAAAATCTTCAGACATCAAGCCTCAATTTGTAGATTTTAAAACTGCGATTGCGACGTCTGAAATCAAGGATAAAAAAATCAGTTTTGTCAAAAATAATTATAATGAAGTAGCTCAGGTTAATTATATTTTTCCGTTCGGGACAGATAATGATAAGGAACTGGCACTTGGAGTAACTGTTCTTCAATACCTGGGAACTGATAAATATACACCTGAACAGCTGAAGGAAGAATTCTACAAACTAGGGATTACCAATAGTTTCAGAACGTCCAATGACCAGATGATTATCACATTGAGCGGACTGGAAAAGAATATGCCAAAAGGTGTTGAACTGATGAACCACTGGATCAATAATGTAAAAGCAGATAAAGCCATCTATGACCAGACCGTGAAAACCATTTTGGAATCCAGAGAAGTGGCGAAGAAAGACAAGAACAGAATTATGTCTGCTTTGGCTAATTATGCAAAATTCGAGAAAGACTCCAGAATGACTGATGTAATTTCAAAAGAACGTCTGCAAAGCATTGACGTAACTGAGCTGATGTCCAAAATCAAAAACCTGAATCAATATCCTTATGAAGTTTTCCTGTACGGTGAAAATCAGAAAGGTCTTGAAAAAGCGGTTAAACCATTTATCAACAATACCAAAATTCAGCCTGCAAAAGCAAAAGAATATGCTGAACCATCTACTGAAGGCAAAGTATATTTTACTAACTATGATATGGTGCAGATGGAAATGTCTAAGGTAGCTAAAGCTGGTAATGTGAATATCGCAAATTTCGGAAAGGCAAGTGTTTTTAATGAATATTTTGGGCGCGGGTTATCCTCAATCGTTTTTCAGGAAATAAGAGAAAGCAAGTCTCTGGCTTATTCGGCTTATGTTTCTTATGCCAATGCTACAGAAAAGAACCATCCGAATTATGTTACCAATTATATCGGAACCCAGGCTAATAAGCTGCCTCTAGCCGTAGCTGCAATGAGTGACCTGATGGTAGAATTGCCACAGATTCCTGCACAGTTTGAGAATGCAAGAGGTTCTGCACTGAAACAAATTGCTTCCAACAGAATAAATAGAACCAATATTTTTTATAATCAAATGGCTCTTAAAAAGTTAGGGATTGACTATGATGTAAGAAAAGATGTTTATGCAGAAATTCAGTCTTTGACATTGCCTCAGCTTACAGATTTTTATAATTCCGAAATTAAACCGTTGAAATATAATACAGCAATCATCGGAAAGAAGGAAAATCTGAATATGGATTCTATCAATAAAATGGGAGAATTCAAAGAAGTTAGTTTAGAAGAAATTTTTGGTTATTAACTGAATTTAAAAGTTAATTTAAAATAAAAGTGGAGCAGAAGTGCTTCACTTTTTTTATTATCCTTTTTCCCGAATAGCGCGTATCAAATCCCTGTTTCTCTTTTCTGCTCTGGCATTATTAAGCGATAATGCAGCCCAGATCGCAGCCGGAAGCCAGCCGAGTATTGTAATCTGCAGAATAAAACATATGATGGATGTTATAATTTTTCCTCTTACTAAAAAAGAAACAAATGGTAATAAAATTGCTAATAACATTTTGAAATTTTGAATAAATATACATAAATCAATCCTATTAAAAATCAATTCATAATAAAACAGTTGTTTGAATTTTTTAAATAGATAAAATGTATTTTGTTTTTATTTTTCAACAATATTTTATAGATAAATTAGTTTACCGAATATAGACCACACAAATGTTGAAAAATTTCTGTATTACAATGCTGGTATTTTGCCTGGCAAACGTATCAGCACAAAATAATCTTAGCTTTCTCAATGATAGCTATAGTGGTATCAATTCGGCAGTTATTTCTCCGACTCAGCCTTTCCTGAACCCAAATCCCTGGGATGCCAATCTTCTGTCTGCGGATGTTTTTCTGAATAATGACTATGCTTATATATCCAGCCAAAGCATTCTTGGACTTAGTAATGCTACCATTGTAACCGCCAATCCAAATAAAAATATTTCGGGAGAAAACCAATCCAATGTTCTGGATTTTTATAATAAAGACAAAGCTAACTTATTGTTTGGCTCAGATATTTTGGGGCCTTCATTCTCTATGTCTGCAAGGATAAAGGAAAGGAAATATGTTTTTGGGATTTACAGCAGATTCAGAACACATGCGTCTGTTTTGGATATGGATAATTATTTCAGATTCAACAATGAAAGAGTTTCCGAGCCCAATGATTACACTTTTAAACCTGTTTCCGGAACGGTGATGAACTGGGGCGAAATTGGGCTTAATTTTGCTAAGTCAATATTTCCGGAATCTGAAAAACAATGGATTTTAGGTGTCAATGTAAAATACGAAATCGGTCTGGATGCTGCTAACATCATTGGCAAAAATCTGAATCTTACTTCATCTGAACCGACTGTAACTCAGAACACAACTCTTAGAAACATTTATGCTACTGATTATGATTTATCCGCAAGTTATATAACCAACTATAATTTCCAGACCAAACGCTATGAGTATAAACAAAACGGAAGTGGGATAGGCTTGGATCTTGGAATAGCGGTTATAGATAAAGATAAACGCGAAGAAAAGTATAATTACAAATTTGCTTTTAGTATTGTTGATCTCGGTTATGTTAATTTTAAGAAAGGCATAAATCACGTCTTCAAAGACGGAAATACAATTTGGCTTCAGAATAATCCTGTTTTTGAGAATAGAAAATTTGACAGTCCGGAAGAATTTTTTCAAACGCTTAGTTCCGAAGCTTACGACGATGCCAATGCGTCACTACAGGATTCTGGTTTCAAAATAGGATTGCCCACAAGCATAAACATGAACTATAGCCAAAGAATTAAAAAAAATCATTATATTAATTTTAATTGGATCCAGCGGGTTCCGGTTTTCGAAAACTCTGTGAAGCGCAATAATTGGGTCAATGCCAATTATCTGATTCAGAAAGAAGCTATTGGATTTGGCGTTTCGGCATCATTATCCGAATATAAAGATCTTAATTTTGGTGGCTATTTCAGGATCGGACCGCTTATTTTGGGTAGCGAAAATGCTTTTCCGTTGCTATTTAATCATAAACATCTTCACGCTGCCAGTTTTTATATGGCGATAAAATTATATCCTTTCTGGGACAATGAAATGAAACGCCACAGACGACAAAAATGCGACTGCGAAAAGTAGCTTAAATAGATAAAAGATAATAGAGTAAAGTTAAAAGATTTAGAGGTTGTTTAAATTTGTAATTTATTTTAGACAGTAAGAAAAAGCTACAAAAAATCATCAAATAAAATTCATCACAGGCTCTTACAATCAGACGTTAATATTTAAAACATATAACTTTAATTATTTTAGCACTTAAGTAAAAGAAAAATCGCCGTCGCCATCGGTAAAATTAAAATTAAAATCTTTTCCGAGTTTCGATGCAAATGCTTTATGGATGAGATAATCCCGTTTTAGCGGACGCTTATAAATCGGCTTTGGCATTTTGTTTTTAGCAATGGTTTCATTCAGTTTATGATCATAAATTGTCATCATTTTGATTTTGTTTTTTTTGATAATTTTTGGAAGAATTCCCGAAACCTTTTCTGCATTTCCAAAATAGTAAAGCACTTTCAGATGATTATTTCTCACCGAGCATAGCAAAGCTGATATTATTTTCTGATGCTCAAAAACAGATACCCAAAACATCTGATAATCTTTTGAATAGGAGGAAAACAGATAATTCGGCTCCTCTTTTTCTGTGGAAAGCCAAGGATATTGAAGCATCCATTGGAAATCAGCTGCATTTCTTGCAATCGGGTTTTTATGTTGATGATTAATAAAATCCCTGAGATTCTCATCTACGGACGTTGTGATTTTGTAAAGATTGTCTATGCCTTTTGATCTGTATGGAATGAAAAAATTGACCAAATTATCCCATCTTTTTAGCCAGATTTTATTTTTCCCAAAAAAACTTTTCTTTGAAGGCAAAAGTTCTGCGAGATTAGATTTATAATAATATCGAACAGCATTTTTAGAAATAAGATCCTCGAACATACCTATTTTGCGATAAAGTCTTTCTGCGCTTGGCGTAAACTCGGTAATTAACAAATTCTGATCATAGGATTTTTCTGCGGCATAAAGCAATTGCTGAGCAATCTGTTTTCCTCTGTGCTTTTCGCTGACGAACAAAGTAGAAAGCCATCCGAAGTGTATTTTTTCGCCGGTTTTCAGGCTCACATCATCCGGAAGAATACCGAGATAACCGGCTAACTGTTGATTATCATAAGCCAAAAATAGTAAAATGTCATTATTCAGGGCGCGAGGATTATGAATATGAGATTGTGCTCTGAGATCAGAAATTGGTGCAAACTCAAAATTTCTGAATTCTTCTGTTTTTGTAAATCCTTCTAGTTCTGCTTTATTTAATCCGACAATATTAATCACCGCTCATTGATTTATAGCAAATATAGCAAACACTTTATTCAAAGCATAATTTTCAGCTTCTATTAATAATGTTTTTATTGAATAGTTTTAAAAAATGATAATAGAAGATTTCGTTTTTCAGTAGTTTTTCCGCTGGATAATTTCCTGTTTCCATCGGGATTCTTTGGATATTTCTGGAATAAGAATCTTTTTTGATGCCAGCCGCTCCGAAAGTAAATTTCAAATCCGGATTTTGCACAAAAACCGAATCAAAAAAATGATTGGTAACCAAATGATCCGTAAATGGAAAAGCAAAAGAATCATTGTAAAATTGATTCTTTGTCATATAATCCAGAGATTTTTGGGTGTTACCTAACTGATTTTCCAAAGACAACTGATTATATAACGGGTGATCCCAGCCGTGAGAAGCAATTCCAAAACCATCAATCCTGAGCTTTTTCAGCTGTTCCAAAGTCATATAAACAGGATTGGTTTTGAGATATTGGTCAAAATCAACATCCAGATAATCCGCAATTTCATCTAACTGATTTCGATTTTCGAAACTAATACTCAAGATGGAATTAAGATTTTCTTTTAACTCATCTTTAGTCCATTGGAACATTTTATCTTGAAGTTGAATATTTTCATTGATTTTTGAAACCAGAAGACTGGCTTTGTTGCGCCACATCATTTCTTTATTATCAATAAATTTTGGGTTGATGAAATTTATCGCAAAAATTCCTTTTCTAATGAGAATCGGACAAATAATATTGTAAAATTCCGAGTAGCCATCGTCAAAAGTTAATAATAACCTTGGCTTGGATGTCTTTTTTTTATTCAGATAATCATTCCAGTCAACCAATTCAAAATGTTTGGAAAAGAAGTCGAGATCATTTTCAAATTGCTTTACCGAACGATAAGGAAAAAGATGTTTGACGTGTTTCACATCTTCATCGGAAACCAAATGATAAACCACAATCACGTCATCAAAAGGCAGCAAACCGGAAAAATGGCTGAAAGAAAAACGCTCACCAAGCGGACTAAAAATGCGAAAAAATTTATTTTTAAAACTCATCTAAAAAAACTTAGCCAAAGATAATCATCTTTGGCTAAGCTGTATTGGTTTGAAGATATAATTACTTAATCACTTTCATTTCGTTAATGAGCCATTTGGCATCGGCATATTTATCGATCACGAAAAGGATATATTTGGTGTCTACCATTATGTTTCTGCACAGTTTTGGATCATAGTTGATATCACTCATTGTTCCTTCCCATTGTCTGTCGAAATTAAGACCAATCAGGTTTCCGTAAGCGTCCAAAGCTGGACTTCCGGAGTTTCCGCCTGTTGTATGATTGGTCGCTGTAAAGTTCACGGGAACATCGCCACTTTTATCTTTGTAGATGCCATAATCTTTGGAATTATAAAGATTAATCAATTTTTTTGGCAGGTCAAATTCATAATCTCCGGGAATGTATTTTTCCATAACTCCGGCAAGGTGTGTCTGATAACCGTAAGAGACTGCATCTCTAGGATTGGATCCTTTTACTTTCCCGTAAGTGACACGAAGCGTAGAGTTGGCATCCGGGAAAAACTTTCTGTCTTTGTCAGTTTCCATTTGTTGTGCCATAAATTTCTTCTGTAAAGCGTCGATATCAGACTGCAATGCTGTCACTTGCTTGTCAGTAGTGGTCATGTAAGAACTCTTGAAAGCGCCAAACATCTGAATCAATGGATCATTTTTCAGATTTTCAACCAATGTTTTCTGATCTGCAAATGCTTTATCAACGTCTTTGGCAATATTCTTATCATCCTTAGATCTTCCCGTAATCATTGATATTTTTGATACATTATCCATCATAGGAATGTTTCTGCTCTCGCTTTTCAGCTGTTCAAAATCTTTTGGCATAAACTGAGCCGGGATTTTATTGACATAAAGCGCAAGGATTTTTGCAGTTACTTTTGCATCCAATTCAGGGTCATAATCTTTGTAGATTTCCTTTAATCTTTCTTTTAGAGATTCTACATTTTTGGCATCCATTTTTCCGGCTTCATAACTCTGAATGTAATTGTTAAAGATGCCTGCAAGTGTGTAAGTGTCAGAATTTCTGACCACTTCAGAATAGTAAGCTCTGTGCAGATTATAAGGCGCCTGTTCGTTATATTTCTGATTCAGCTGATCTATTGTAGATTTTATAGCTGGATTTTTAGAAATCAACATTTGCTCATATTGCTTCTTTTTTTCTACAGCGTTGGATTTTTTGAGACCTTCTACTTCGCCGATCCATTTTTTCCAATAGTTGGCAACTCTGGCATACTTCGAAGCGTACTTGATTTTAGTAGCAGCGTCTACTCTCATTTTTTCATCCAATGTTTTGAGAGCAACATCACGAACGGCAATCATCGCCGGATCTGTTTCCAGCATGATTTTTTCTACCGCTATAGCAGGAAGATATTCTGTAGTTCTTCCCGGAAATCCGAATACAAAAGTAAAATCATCCTCTTTTTTATCTTTAATTGAAATCGGAAGGAAATGCTTCGGTGTATAAGGAATATTGTCCTTGGAATATTCTGCCGGTTTGTTGTTTTTATCAGCATAGATTCTGAACATTGAGAAATCGCCGGTATGTCTTGGCCAAACCCAGTTGTCTGTGTCAGAACCATATTTTCCAATAGCTGAAGGTGGTGCACCTACCAGTCTGATATCTTTGTAGGTTTCTATCACGAAAGCATAATATTTGTTTCCGTAATACATTGGCCTTACAGAAATAGTCTGGTAAGTTTCTATTTTCTGAGCTTTTTTATAGGCCTCAATATTTTCATTGATTTTCTTGGAAAGATCAGCTCCACTAAGACTTTCAGTTCCTGCCAGAATATCTTTGGTAACTTCTTTGATGTCAGCAATAAAATCAACGGTCACACCAGGGTTTGGCAATTCACCATTCATATCCTTTGCCCAGAAACCGTTGGTTAATAAATCATTTTCTACCGTTGAGTGAGATTGGATATTATCATAACCGCAATGATGATTGGTAAGCAAAAGTCCTTTTGGAGAGATGACTTCAGCAGTACAACCGCCATCGAATTGCACAACCGCATCTTTGATGCTTGCTTTGCTTGGGTCAAAAATATCTTTGGCAGATATTTTCATTCCGAGATCTTTCATTTCTTTCTCGTTTACTTCTGTCGGAATCCACATTCCGCCGTATTGCTGAGCGAAAGAAAGACCTGCGGATAGAAACAAACTTGCTATTAAGATTTTTTTCATTTGAAACTTTTAAAATTTCACGAATTTAATTAAAATTTTCGGAAGAGATTATTTAATTCCGCCTAATTATGGAACAAAAAAAATAGAATCTAATTTAGATTCTATTATAATTCTGGTGTTATATTTTTCAAATAAAGTCTGTCTTCCACATATTCAATTTTTGTTTTTCCGTGTGGTTTCGGATTTCCGTCTTCGCCCAACGCTACAAAAACCAGTTTGTCGATTGTAATGATTTTCTGATGTGTCATTTTATTTCTGACCTCGCAACGAAGTGTTAACGATGTTTTCCCAAATTCCACCGCTTCGATCCCAATCTCGATGATGTCGCCTTGTTTTGCGGAGCTCACAAAGTTGATTTCAGAAATATACTTGGTAACAGTTCGGGAGTTTTCTAACTGAATGATTGCATAAAGTGCTGCTTCTTCATCAATCCATTGCAACAATCTTCCTCCGAAAAGTGAATGATTGGGATTCAGATCTTCTGGTTTTATCCATTTTCGGGTGTGATAATTCATCATAATTCTTTTCCATTTAATTGATGCAAAGGTAAAATTTATTAAAAGATTTTTTGTCCTAATAATCATAGAAACTATGGATGATGACATTAATTTTAGGAAATATCTGCAAATTATTTTGGTTGAATTTTTGATTCCCTAGATTCTTAGTATTTTTGTAAAAATTTTTAGAATGTCAAAAGTAAAAATTGGAACAGTTCAGATGTCTTGTGTTGCAGATAAGCAAACCAACCTGAATAAAGCCATCGAAAAAATAAAAGAAGCCGCTGCGAAAGGTGCTCAAATTGTTTGTTTACAGGAACTTTTTACATCATTATATTTTTGTGATGTAGAAGATTACAATAACTTCGAATTGGCAGAACCGATTCCTGGACCATCAACAGACGCATTGTCTCCGGTTGCAAAAGAATTGGGCGTTGTGATAATCGCTTCGTTGTTTGAAAAAAGAGCGCAAGGTCTTTATCACAATACAACCGCAGTTATTGATGCAGACGGAACTTATCTCGGAAAATACCGTAAAATGCACATCCCGGACGACCCGGCTTTTTATGAAAAATTCTACTTTACGCCTGGTGATTTAGGTTATAAAATTTTTCCAACCAAATTTGGTAAAGTCGGCGTTTTGATTTGTTGGGACCAATGGTATCCGGAAGCTTCCAGAATCACCGCTTTGATGGGAGCAGATATTATGTTTTATCCCACAGCAATTGGTTGGGCAACTGACCAAGATGAGGAAACAAATCAAGACCAATATAACGCTTGGCAGACTATTCAGCGGTCACACTCCGTTGCAAACGGCGTTCCTGTGGTTTCTGTGAATAGAGTGGGTTTTGAACAGGATGGCGCGATGAAATTCTGGGGCGGAAGTTTTGTAACCAATGCTCAGGGAAAGCTTTTATATCTTGGTTCACACGATAAAGAAGAAGTTGCAGTAACCGAAGTAGATCTGGCAGAAACCGATTATATGAGAAAACACTGGCCATTCCTTAGAGACAGAAGAATCGAGACTTATTCGCCGATTACAAAACGTTTTATTGATGAGGATTAATGTCCGATGTCGGAGGTCAGAAGTCAGAAGATTGTAATTCTAAACGTATCAACAAAACATAATAATTAAAACTTCGGACATCGGTCTTCCGACTTCCGACAAAAAATATGGCTTTTAAATTTGAAAAATTACGAGTTTGGCAAAAAGCTTTGGAATTATCAACATTAGTTCATAAGGTGAAAAGAGAATTTCCAAAGGAAGAACAGTTTATTCTTACTTCTCAAATTAAAAGAGCAGCAGATTCTGTTAATCTGAATATTGCAGAAGGTTCTACAGGACAATCAAACAAAGAATTTATCAAATTTTTAAGATATTCGTTACGTTCTAACATAGAAGTGGTAAGCTGTATTTTTATAGCAAGAGAAAGAGAAATTATTTCTGAAGAGAATTTTAATAAAATATATGAAATGAGTGAAGAGATTTTATCTATGACTACCGCACTCATAAACAAATTGAATAATGAACAACAATAATAATTCTGAATTGCAATCTTCGGACATCGGACATCAGACTTTGGACTTGGAAAACTACACTTTCCCCGCCGAATGGGAAGAACACGAAGCAACTTGGCTCTCCTGGCCGCACAAAGAAGAATCCTGGCCAGAAAGAATTGATTTGATTTATCCTGCTTATGCCCAATTTATCGCCGAATTAACGAAAGGTGAATTTGTTTGCATCAATGTCAAAGATCAAGAGATGCAGGCTTTTGCAATGGAGCATATTTCCAAAGCCGGAGCTGATATTTCTAAAGTTGAATTTTACTTTAATGAAACCAACGATGCTTGGTGCAGAGACCACGGTCCGGCTTTTTTGGTCAATAAAAATGGACAAGAGCCAAAGAAAATCATCATAGATTGGGGTTTCAATGCCTGGGGCGGAAAATATCCACCGTTTGAATTGGATGATGTGATTCCTACAAAAATTGCAGAAGAAAAAGGTTTGCCTGTTTTGTATCCTGGAATTATTATGGAAGGTGGTTCTGTTGAATTCAACGGTGCCGGAACAGTTTTGACTTCAAAATCTTGTTTGCTAAATGAAAACAGAAATCCACATCTTTCTCAGCAAGAAGTGGAAGAGTTTCTGAAAAAATATTACGGTCAGAAACAAGTTCTTTGGGTAGACGACGGAATTATTGGCGATGATACAGACGGACACGTGGATGACACCATCAGATTTGTGAATGAAAATACTGTTTTGACTGTCATAGAAGATAATCCCGATGATGATAATTACGAGATTCTGCAAACTAACCTTCGTCAATTACAAGAAATGACTTTGCTGAATGGTGAAAAACTGAACATCATCCAATTACCGATGCCAGATCCGATTTATTGCGATGGTCAAAGATTACCTGCATCTTACGCCAATTTTTACATTGCCAACAAGTCTGTGATTGTCCCGACTTACCGATGTAACAAGGACGCAACAGCTTTGGAAATTATCCAGAAATGTTTTCCAGATAGGGAAGTGGTCGGGATAGATTCCACCGATATTATCTGGGGGTTAGGAAGTTTTCATTGTTTGAGCCAGCAAGAGCCTTTGGTATAAATTTAGGTCCGCTAAAAAAGCGGATTTTTTATTTTAAAATTATGAGCGAAACTACAACGTCAGATTCAGTCAAAAAGATATTACCATTTATTCTGGCAACTGCTATTTTTATGCAGATGCTGGATTCTACAATTCTTAATACATCATTGCCGTCAATTGCGAGGGATTTGCAGGAATCGCCGCTCAACATGCAAAATGCCATTGTGAGTTATGTATTGACTTTGGCTTTGTTTATGCCTGTCAGCGGTTTTTTGGCAGATAAATTCGGAACAAAAAAGATATTTATCGCATCTTTGATTTTATTTTCATTGGGCTCATTATTTTGTTCATTGTCCCAAAACCTAACGCAATTGGTTATTTCCAGAGTTATTCAAGGAATTGGAGGTAGTCTGATGACACCTGTTGGAAAACTGGCTTTGATTAAAACTTTCGATAAAAGTGAATTGCTGAAAGCGATGAATTATGCTATCGTTCCGGCATTGATAGGACCAATTCTCGGACCTGTGATTGGTGGTTATATTGTTGATTATTTGTCGTGGCATTGGATTTTTCTAATCAATATTCCAATAGGAATTTTAGGTGTTTTTTTAAGTATGAGATGCATGCCTGATTATAAATCTGCGGTTATCGATTTTGACCTGAAAGGCTTCCTGATATTTGCAGCAGCGTCCCTCTTGCTTTCTATATCATTGGAACTGTTAGGTAATACTAAAAACATTACCCCCATTTTACTCATCTTGATGTTAGGTTTTCTGATGCTATTCTATTACTACAAGCATGCTAAAACCGATAATAACCCGATATTTCCCCTTAATCTTTTTCAGGTTCGTACATTCCGGGTTGGGATTTTGGGTAATTTAGCGACAAGACTGGGAATTAGTTCCATTCCGTTATTAGTTCCGTTGATGATTCAGATTTCTTACGGACAATCGGCGCTTACGTCAGGATGGATCGTTGCGCCAATGGCTCTCACTGCAATGTTTGGAAAATCATTTGTTATTGGAATTCTGGATAAATTCGGCTATCGTAAAACATTGATGACTAATACATTTATTATCGGAGTTCTAATCTGTTGCCTGGCGATTCCGGATATCCATAGTTCTATTTATTGGTTTGTTCCAATACTTTTGGTAATGGGTTTTTTTAACTCAATTCAGTTTACTTCTATGAATACAATTTCCATAGCCGATCTCAGATCCTATCACACCAGTAGCGGGAATTCTTTAGTATCAGTCAATCAGCAGTTTGCTGTTGGATTTGGGGTTTCTTTCGGATTAATAGTTCTGAAATTGTTTGAAGGTGATACTTCTTTTATCCATAACGAGACGCACAACGCATTCCGATATACGTTTCTGGTTGTTGGTTTTCTAACGATTTTATCCGGATTTGTTTTTAGGAGATTACATTCAAAAGATGGCGACAATATGAAGTCTGCATAACTTTTCTTAGTTTTCCAGGCCAAATTCTTTCATCAGCTCAAATCCATAATTTCTTAAAATGCTGATGATTTCTATTGCTTTTTCTCCTCTTTCTGTGATGTTATATTCCGTTCTGGGAGGAACTTCGGGGAAAATTTCTTTTGATATAAAACCATCATCCACCAGTTCCTTTAAACTTTTGGAAAGCATTCTGTCAGAAATATGATTAATACTTTTAGATAGTTCCGAATAACGCCAGGCTCTGTCTTTAAGACGCCACAGAATCGGCATTTTATAAGTGCCTCCAATTTTGCTCATTACGAACTCTACTGGATTATGAAAAAGGTGTTTATCAGCAACAAAATCTGGCATACTTACATTTTTGTTAGATACTAACAAAGATAATCATTATTGACATCTGACACCAATTGAAATTAACTTTGCTTAATCAAAAATCAAAGCAATAATAAAACAATCAAAATTATTATTTGAAGCAAATTTGAGATTGGGCAAAAACACAAATGAAAAAGACAAATCTAACTTAAACAATTGATGATGGAAAAAGTAAAAGAAGTCAATAGCTACGTTCATTTTCACGGAGCTACTGTAAAAGGTAAAATTCTGATGGTGGCAAGCTCGCCAAGTGTAAGCAAGCAAACCAATTGGCCAATTGGTTTCTGGGCAGCAGAACTCACGCATCCTTTGAGAGTTTTTCAGGAAGCTGGTTATAATGTAGAACTGGTTTCTACAGAAGGCGGAAAACTTGAAATGGACGGCTATTCCAATCCTTTGGATGAAAGTGGATATTCTGCCAATGATGTAATTTCTTTAGGATATTTACAAAAACCGGAATTCAGCAAAATGCTAGAAAAAACGAAAAAGCTGACTGAAGTTGATGCAAATGATTACGATGCCATTTTTCTGGTTGGCGGACAAGGACCAATGTATACTTTCAGAGGAAACAAAGATCTGGAACAATTATTTGTAAGTTTCTATGAATGCGGAAAGCCAAGCGCAGCAGTTTGCCACTCAACAACACTCTTATTAGAAGCCAAAAAATCGAACGGCGAATTGTTGGTAAAGGGTAAAACCTGGACAGGTTTTGCTGACGCTGAAGAAGAATTTGCAGATCAGGCGGTAGGAATGAAAATTCAGCCTTACAGAATTGAAGAAGAAGCTAAAAAAATACAGGAAACAACATTCAAAGTTGCAGCTCCGTTTAGTTCATATGCTATCCAGGATGGGAATTTAATTACAGGACAACAGCAAAACTCTGGTGCTGCAGTGGCAGAATTAGTAGTAAAATTATTAAATTAATAATTATCTTAAATTTGACATTAATCTAAAAATATGAATATAGCAATCATCGGCTCCGGAAATGTGGGCGGCGCATTGGCTCAACAGTGGATAAAAGCAGGTCATAATGTTCTGATAGGCGCACAGTTTCCATTAAGTGAAAAAAATATTTCTCTTGCAACAAAAATCGGGGAAGATCGTTTTGCCGTGATCGAGAATGCCGTGAAGCAGTGCGAGGTTATATTAATAGCAACTCCTCCAACGGCTATTTTTGAAGTGATCGAACAGCTAGGCGATGTTTCGGGAAAAGTTATTATTGATGCTACCAATGCCGTAATGAAAACTCCGGAATCTTATAAAACAGTTTATCACGCTTTGGCAGACAAAACCAATGCAGAAATAGTAAAATGTTTTAATACTACAGGTTTTGAAAATATGCTAAATCCAATATACAATGGTGACGGAATAGATATGTTTATGGCAGGAGACAGTGAAAAAGCAAAAGAAGTTGCCAAAAAGCTGGCTTTAGACTGTGGTTTCGGTTCTTGTATAGATTTTGGAAAGTCTGAAAAAGTAGAGCTTTTGGAAAAATTTGCGCTTTCGTGGATCAATCTTGCCATTATACAAGGACACGGCAGAGACATGGCTTTCAAAATTATTAGAAGATAAACTTTTATCTTAAAGAATTATATTTGCAGCATCATAGTGAATTAACAAACATTCATACTGATGCTGCAATGTTTTTTTTTAAGTTGATTTCTAAAGATGTACAAGAATTTATAAGTCAGAATATTAATTCTGATTTAATTCAGTTATTACTGAAAAAATCGCCATTTGCGGATGTTACAATGGCGGAAATTGTACAGCAAATAAAAGGCAGAAAAACAGCCGAAAAAAAATTTCCTTTTCTGTTGAAAGAAGGTGTTGTTTTCCCGCCAAATCTCAATCTGGAACAGGCCTCGTCACAATCAACCGCAAAATATAAAGCTCAGGATCTAAGAGGAAAATCTTTTCTCGATTTGACTTGTGGATTTGGGATTGACGCGTATTTTTTGTCAAAGAATTTTGATGATGTTACTTTGATTGAACAAAATTCGGAACTGATTTCAATTGTTGAAAATAACTGGAAAGCCTTAGACAGAAAAGCTAATTTCATCAATCAAAATCTGGAAGAATTTTTACAAAATAATCAACAAAAATTTGATGTCATTTATCTTGACCCTGCGAGAAGAGATCAGCAAAATAAAAAGAAATTTCTCCTTGAAGACCTTTCTCCAAATCTATTAGAAATTGAAAAAAAATTACATTCAATTTCGGATAAAATTATTGTGAAATTATCGCCGTTGATTGATATATCTTATTTAATTTCAGAGTTGAAAAATATTACTGAAATTCAAATCATTGCGGTCAGAAATGAAGTGAAAGAATTGGTGTTAATTATTGAGAATAATCAATCAACAGACAACCAACAACCAACAACTATCAAATGTATTAATTTAGAATCTAAAGAACCCGAATTTTCATTCAATTTTAATGAAGAAAAATCAGCAAAATCAGAGTTCTCGAAAGGTCTGCATTTTCTCTATATTCCAAACAATTCGATTCTGAAAGCTGGCGCATTTAATAGCATTTCACAACAGTTCGGATTAAAAAAACTTCATCCCAATACTCATTTTTATACTTCAGAACATAAAATCGGAAATTTTCCCGGCCGAGTTTTACAAATCGAAAAAATTGAAGCTAAAGATTTAAAAAAAGGAGATAAGTACAATATCATTTCCAAAAATTATCCCTTGAAACCTGAAGAAATTAAGAAAAAATACAAGCTGACAGATGGCGGAAATCATTATCTCATTTTCACGCAATCCGTTAATGGAAAAGAAATCATGAGAAGTATTTAATTTATATCACTGATTAACAAAGCATTAATCAGATGTTAATTATTTCGGCTTATTTTTAAAAATAATTGAATCACAGTTCAGCATCCCATAAAATTTCACTACATTTGCACGCGTAAAAAACGGATATGCAAAACATTAGAAATATAGCGATTATCGCACACGTTGACCACGGAAAAACAACTTTGGTGGACAAGATTATTCACGCAACCAACATCTTCAGGGAGAATCAGGAGAGTGGTGAGTTGATTATGGATAACAACGATCTGGAAAGAGAAAGAGGAATTACGATTCTTTCAAAAAACATTTCAGTTAATTACAAAGAAACAAAAATCAACGTCATCGATACACCTGGTCACGCCGATTTTGGTGGTGAAGTAGAAAGAGTTCTTAAAATGGCAGATGGTGTAATCTTGTTGGTAGATGCCTTCGAAGGACCAATGCCACAGACAAGATTCGTACTTCAAAAAGCTTTAGAATTGGGTCTTAGACCTTTGGTTGTTATCAATAAAGTGGATAAGCCAAACTGTCGTCCGGACGAAGTTCACGATCAGGTTTTTGATTTGTTCTTCAACCTGGATGCAACAGAAGAGCAGTTGGATTTCCCAACATTCTACGGTTCATCTAAACAAGGTTGGTTCAATACTTCATTAGAGGAAACTGACAATATATTCCCATTATTAGACGGGATTTTACAATATGTTCCAGAACCAAAAGTGACTGATGGTAATTTGCAAATGCAGATCACTTCTCTGGATTTTTCTTCTTTCCTTGGAAGAATTGCTATCGGAAAAGTGACAAGAGGTGAGATCAAAGAATCACAATGGATTGGTTTGGCGCAGGC
>JAEXJU010000314.1 GCA_023448955.1 Bacteroidota bacterium | reverse complement strand
ACAGCAATTAGTTCCGAAAGAAGGCGAAATTGTAGAAATTTTCAATGATTTTGCAGAATATCATAAACCTCAGCCCACTTTCAATTCAAAACAGAAAGAATTGGAATATTTGTCGGCAAAAATCAATTATAAAAGAGAAGATGGAAAAGTGATTGGTAAGCATCAGGGTGCGCAGTTTTTTACGATTGGTCAAAGTAAAGGTTTAGGAATTGGAGGTCATAAGGAATCTTGCTTCATCATTTCCAGAGAAATGGAAAACAATATTATTTTTGTTGGCGAAGGCAGAAATTTCCCTGGACTTTTCCGCAAAGCTTTGAAAATCGATAACTCAGAAGTTCATTGGGTTCGAGAAGATTTGAGATTAAAAGTTGGCGAATCTATGGAAGTAATGGCAAGAATCCGTTACAGACAAACTTTGGAAAAAGCAACCATTTATCAGTTCGAAGATGGATTTTATATGGAATTTGAAAATCCTCAATCTGCGATTGCCGAAGGGCAGTTTGCTGCTTGGTATATTGATGATGAGTTGATTGGAAGTGGGGTGATTGCTTAATTTTTTTGTATGAATATCCCTGATTCGGTTTTATTTTCTACATTCGTCACTATCTCGATTTTCTTTTTGGGATTTTTTATCAAAGAAAGACTTCAAATTTATTCTGACAATAAGAAACTCAAAAACGCTGCAGACTACCTTACTACTTGTTTATCAAAAATTTTAAGTTCCCTTTCTGACCAAATGGAAGAAATGAAGCCTAATTTAAATACGGCGGATACTGGTTTGAGCCCTTATTTCATAAGCCCGTATCTGGATCCTAAGAATATATTGGACAGGGAGGAAACTTTTTATAAAATTATTTTTGACCGGAAAAAAGGAACCGATGAAGAAAAAAATAAGATATTCAATACTGTTATTATCAATTGCAATGCACTATCAAGTGTTGTAAATGATCTTAACAAAATGTATGATGATCTTACTAACAGACGGTATGATCACTGTATGAAAATTGATTCAATAGGTCACGAGATTTTTTTAAAAATCACTGAAATAGATCTAAAATTGGAAAAAAAACCGGCAGAAGATAAAATTATACTTTATTATGATAAAATAAAATCCAAAAACAGAAAAGAATACTTTAAACAAATTCAAAATCTGGAAAATTATATTATTGAGACAAAAGCCTCAGAGTTAAGTTCTCTTCTGATTCTAATTTCGAGCTATATCAAAGAATTTTTACATTACGAGTATTCGCTTAATAACTTTAATAACAAAATTATTAATTATAAACAGCATTTGGTGGAAATCAATATACAATTAAAAGAGGGTCTAGGTAATTTTAATCAATTAGAATTTAAACATCATTTCAGACGCTAATTAAATTATCCCGCCAACCAGTCTTTAAAATCCTTCACTCGTTCTCTACTCACCGTAATTTCTTCATTAGGTTGGAATTCCAGATCGACTTTGTAAGTTGGGGAAGTATGGATGTTTTTGATGTAATCTGAGCTGATGATAAACTGCCTGTTCACGCGGAAAAATTTGGTTTCGTCTAAAACATTTTCCAACTCATCTAACGTAAAATCTGTTGGGAAATTTCGTTCTTTGGTTTGTAGATAAACAATTTTATTCTCGCTGTAGAAACAACTGACTTCATTAATAGAAACCACTTTTAGATTATAGCCAATTTTGACTAAAATTCTGGAAAGTGTCGATTTTTCTTTTCGGACGATTTGCCTGATTTCCTGAGAATTAACTGTTCCTTCTTCCGGCAGAAATGATTTAAACTTCTCAATGGCTTTTGCAAGATCTTCTTCTTCAATCGGTTTCAGAAGATAATCAATACTGTTGAGTTTGAAGGCTTTCAAAGTGTATTGGTCAAAAGCCGTGGTGTAAATGATAAAAGCTTTGGTAGAAACTTTATCAAAAATATCAAACGACAGTCCGTCACCTAGAACGATGTCCGAAAAAATGAGTTGTGGATGTTCATTTTCCTGAAACCAATCTACTGCTTCTTCCACAGAATTAAGGCTTTCAACTACTTCTAAGTCAGAGAATAAACCCAATAATTTTTCTAGTCTTCTAACGGCAGGTTTTTCATCTTCAATGATTATCGTTCTAATTTTCATGGCTTTTTATCTTTGTTGAACAAAAGTTCAATTCTTTTTTAACTTGCTATTTATATTTATCGGTCAATTCCTTGATTTTTTTATCTTCCCAGTCTTTTCCGAAGAAAAATCCCGGACAAAAAACACCGGCTGCGTGTGCTATCAAACCTATTCCCCAGAAAAAAGGCGTTGCCCAGATCTGCCAGCTCCAGAAGTTATGTTCCGCCCGGATTTCTGTCCAGTTAGCAAAAATAAGGAATAGATTGACAAGAATATATACTGTAAGATGTGTATAAAAACTTTTCAGACGTTTTACTTTTCTTACCGCTTCACGATATTGGATATCGTTCTCATTATTAATAATTTCCATTGTTCTGCTTTTTTATTTCTTTGTTAATCATATCGTTTTCCCAGTCTGAGTTGAATAAAAACAACTTTGCTCCTTTTACTGCGAGAATGACACCCCAGATAATAAAAATCCAGGAAACGTGCATCTCACCAAGGTTCTCAGGAAACCCGTTTTTATAAAATCTTACACCATAAACCACTTCTAATACAATTACAAAAACAAGAATGCCGCTATAGAATCTTTTAATTTTTTTTACTCTTTCCACAGCCATTTCATAGCGTTGGTTATCTTTATTATTTTCCATATTTTTAATTTATTTCTGATTATTCATAATTTCCTGAATCTTTCTTTCCTCCCAGTTTCTTCCGATGGCGAAGGTATTCATCCCGTGTGCTGCAAGACCGATTCCCCAGCCAAGCATCGGCCAATAAAACCAAAGCTGTTTTGGAGAAACCACTACGTTAATAATGATCAGGAAAGGAATCACGATGCAATAGGAGATCAGGTTTCCATAAAAGGATTTCAGTTCTTTTACTCTTTTTACGGCTCTTTCGTAAGCCAGATTTTCTGTAGTTTGTGAAGTGTAAGCTGTCATTGTTTGAGAATTTTTTTCGATTAATATGGGGATTTTGACTTTAAAAGTCTGTTCTGTTTTTTCAATAAAGACATTGTCTTTGGTAAGCAATGCGTAGCGCTGAACGATATTGGCCAGACCAATTCCTGCACTTTCCTTCAGTTGCTCTCTTATCTGAAGATTATTTTCTATGGATAGAAATTTTCCCTCTGTAAAGATTCTGATATTCAGCGGCTTGGATGAAGTGGCAAAATTATGCTTGATGCAGTTTTCCAAAAGCAATTGTAAAGACAATGGCACCACGAATTTTTGAAGATCATCAGGATTAACATCAAAAGTAAAATTGACACTATCTTCGAATCTGGTTTTTAATAAGTTACAGTATATTTTAGCAAATTCTATTTCGTCTTCCACATTCACCATTTCTTTATCTTTTTTTTCCAGAACATAACGGTAGATCTTGGACATCGACGTGGTGAATTTCTGCGCCTGCTCCGGATTTTCATCGATAAGAGCGGTTAAAACATTTAGAGAATTGAACAAAAAATGCGGATCTAATTGATTTTTTAACGATTCGAATTGGGCATTGGCAGATTTAGCAATCAGTTTTTGTTCGACAACTTCCTTTTTGGTATTTTTTTGGAGCTCTTCCATAAAACCTTTGGCGTGAAGAAAAGCTGAAATCATCAATGCAAAATTTACCATAAACCAATTGGTAAAATTATATTTGCCAGATAAAAACTGTTCCGAAGTAGAAGCTTTTTGAATCATAACAAAATTGATATAGTTACATCCAAAAACTACTATAAAATTAACTATGACTGTCGCAATAATCCCTATAATTGTCCTTAAACGGGTTTCTTCTGTCCAGGAAAATTTTGTATTGAGAAAATCATTCAGATAACCATTGCTCAGTCCCAATCCAAATGAATACATCGCAGAAATAAGCAAATTATACATAAAGCTTTCCAGTGTTTTTTCATCAGAGAAAAAAGTGAAGAAAAAGATGGATGAGCCCAGCGTAATCCACAATATTGTTATCAATGATTTCTTATTCATATTCAAATTTCTTGGTTCAAAATTATTTCAATCTCAGAAGTTAGACAATAATTAGTTACCGAACTGTAAAAAAATCCAACTGAACTGTGAAAAAATGACCGAAAATAAAAAGGAACACTATTTGCTTTGATGTTTGGACAAAAATTAATTTATGAAGAACAGTATCGAAATTATATTTGCAGGCATTTTCGGAACAGCTGCTGTCCTTAGTGCTATTGCAGCAAGAAAATATTTTAAAGAAAGAGTATATAAAAGCGATTATTCCGATCATCACCGCTTGTTCAGCTCGCCAAGGAAGCCCTATGCAGCTTTTGGCGATGGTGTAGAATTAGACGCTTTTCTATAATATCCTTTTATTAGTTATAAGCAATCCGGTTTTTAAAACACCGGATTTTTTTGTGGAAAACTTTCCAGAATTTTAAGATATTTTTCATTTTGCAAGTGATAATTTTGAATTCATTCTCTCGCTGATTTTGCAGATTGCGCAAATTACTTCTCATTGTAAATATTTTAAAATCAACTAAATCTGCGAGAAAATTAGATTCCAATGTCAGATTTAATTCCAAAAGGTCAGGGTGCGCAGCGCAATGTCATCAACCGATTCGACAGATATACCTTCGAGCCGGAAGACTATGAATTGGAAAAAATCAAGACTCAGGTGACGGAAGTTTTTCCAAAGACAATAATCAATGTTGTGAAGAGTCCGGACCTTTCAATGGATTATTCGATGAATCCATATCAGGGTTGCGAGCACGGCTGTTCCTACTGTTTTGCAAGACCAACACACGAATTCTGGGGTTATAGCGCTGGAATCGATTTTGAAAGAAAACTGATGGTCAAGAAGAATGCACCTCAACTTTTGGAGAAGACTTTCCAAAAGAAATCATACGTTCCAAAACCGATTATGCTTTCCGGAAATACGGATTGCTATCAACCGATTGAAAGACAATTTGAAATTACCAGAAAACTACTTCAGGTTTGTTTGGATTACAGACATCCGGTTTCCATTATTACCAAAAACGCTTTGATTCTGAGAGATTTGGACATACTCGAAAAAATGGCGGAGAAAAATCTGATTTCTGTGAATATGAGTATTCCAACACTTAATGAAGATTTGAGAAGGGTAATGGAACCCCGGACATCAACTGCAAAAAACAAACTGAAAGCGATTGAAGTCCTATCCGGGAAAAACATTCCAGTGAATGTGATGATTGCGCCTGTAATTCCGGGCTTGACAAGTGATGAAAGCCTGCATATTATGATATCTGTTTCCGAAGCTGGTGCAAGAAGTTGCGGCTACACTTTGGTGCGATTGAATGACACGGTTGAACCCGTTTTCATCCAATGGCTGGAAACGCATTTCCCCGACAGAAAAGACAAAGTCCTGAACCTCATCCGCTCCATGCGAGGCGGAAATCTGGGTGAAAAGCGATTTTTCCAGCGTTATCAAGGCGAAGGCAATATCGCTGAAATGATTCATAAAACGTTTGAAATCGGGAAGAAAAGATTTTTTAACAACCGTGAAAGAGCTGTGCTTACAACCGAACATTTTACAGGAAGCAGAACGCAACAGTTGCGATTGTTTTAAAAATATATTTCTCGCAGATTTAACAGATTCAGCAGATAAAAAAATTTGCTTAATCTGCCCGATTTGCGAGAAAGTTCTATTTAGCTTCAAATGGTTTTGATTAAATTTGCAAACTGATTTATTTCTCAGTAATTTTCCCAAATGAAGCAATATTCCGCAAAACGCAGCATCCAGATTCTCGCACATATTCTTGAACAATACGGCATCGATAAAATCATCATTTCTCCAGGTTCCAGAAACGCACCTTTGGCGATTCATTTTTCTGAGATTGATGCATTCCAATGTTACAGTATTGTAGACGAAAGAGCGGCTGCTTTTGTAGGTTTGGGAATTTCAAAATCGATTAAAAAGCCTGTTGCCATAACTTGCACAAGTGGTTCAGCTGCAGCTAATTATTATCCGGCAATTGTAGAAGCGTTTTACCAAAATGTACCGCTTTTGGTTCTCACAGCAGACAGACCTGCGGATTTTGTAGATATTTTTGACGGACAAACCATTCGACAAAAAAATATTTTCCAGCAACATTCTTACGGCGATTTCGAATTGCTGGAAGACGATTCTTCGACAGGCTCAGAATTATCCGCCGATGATTATAATTTCGAAACCATCAAAAAAGCAGTTGAATTGTGCATCGAAAAAAGCGGTCCGGTTCACATCAATACTCCTTTGGCAGAACCGCTTTATCATTTGCTGGAAGAATTACCTGTGATGCCTTCTGTTGAAAAAACCATTCAGAAAAGAAATTATGACATACCTTCCGGATTGATTGCAGACTGGAATACCTCAAAAAGGATACTTATTCTGGCTGGAACACTATCTCCTAATCCGGAATTGGAAGCTCAATTGTCACAATTGGTTAAAAATCATACCGTTGTCGTTCTGACGGAAATGAATTCCAATCTTCAGCACGACAAATTTTTTGCGCATATCGACCGATACATCACCGATTTTTCTGAAGAAGATTATCACACTTACGCGCCGGATTTGCTTATAACAATCGGGCAAAACGTGGTTTCCAAAAGAGTGAAGCAATTCCTGAGAAAAGCAAAACCAAAGCAACATTGGCATATTGATGAATACTGGCAGCCAGATACTTATTTTGTTTTAAGTCAAAAAATTGAAACGAAACCTGAGATTTTCTTCTCCAAATTACTGAAATCTATCAATCTTGAACCTAAACCTTATTTCAATCTCTGGGATGTTCTGAAGGATAAAAAAGATGCGAAGCACACAGAATATCTCAGTAAAGCTCCTTTTTCGGATTTTTATCTTTTCAATCAATTGTCCAATCAAATTCCTGAGAATTATCGAGTTCATTTCTCCAATTCTTCGGCAATCCGATACGCGCAATTATTTGAATACCAGAAATATGATGTGTATTGCAACCGTGGAACCAGCGGTATTGACGGTTGTACTTCTACAGCAATGGGGTTTGCTATGATGGAAGAAGAGCCAACGATTCTGATTACCGGCGATTTGTCTTTTTTTTATGATTTCAATGGACTTTGGAATCAGTACATCCCGCCATATACGAGAATTGTGATTTTTAATAACGGTGAAGGCAATATTTTCAAAATCATTCCCGGACCAAGCGGAACGAATGCTTTAGACGAATTTATCGCCACACAACATCACAGAAATGCGGAACTGTTAGCCAAAAATTTCGGCTTCGATTATACACGAGTTGAAGATGAGATTTCTCTTGACCGTGTTTTGCCGAATTATTTTAAGCCGGATTCTAAGCCGAAAATCCTGGAAGTGATGACTTCGGAATGTGATAATGCCGGTATTTTGAAGCAGTATTTTGAAAGTTTGAAGTAAAATTATGCAAATCGAAAAGGCTCAAAAGGATGACCACATTATTCTAAGTAAGATTACTTATTTAGGAAAAGCCTTTTGGGGTTATGACAAAGAATTACTCGATAAATGGAAAGATGACCTTACAATAACACCTGAATATATTAGCATAAATGAAACTTTTAAATTGATTTCCGATGGGCAAATTATTGGTTATTATTCGTTTTTGGAACTTGAAAATAATATTATAAAGCTAGATTTTCTGTTTATATTGCCAGAATATATTGGTTCAGGAATTGGAAAGCTGTTGATGAATGATTTTATTAATAATGTAATAAACCGTAATGCTCATAAAATCATTTTAGATGCTGATCCAAATGCGGAAAAATTCTATAGCAAGTTTGGTTTTAAAACTTATAATTATTTGGAATCATCTGTGATAAATCGATTTCTTCCACAAATGGAATTGGTTTTAATTTAAAACTCCAAATCCGATTCTTCTTTCGGCAGATTTATGATTTTTTCAATAGAATAAATGAACATATCATCGAAATCATTCAAAGCATTGATGAGCTGAAAATGTGTGAATTCTTTGATATTATCTAAAGTGATTTCTGTTTCCTTTATTTCCTTTTTTTGTATAAGGTATTGCCTCATTACGCCATTCAGAAGATAACTTTTCGGCGTAAACCATGTTTTATCTTTCAGGAACAAAAGATTGGAATAGGATGTGTCCGTAATCTGATTATTTTTTACAATAATGACTTCATCAGCGTGACTTTTATCTTTCATTTTTTGCAATTGACTTCTGTCAGCAGACTTAAAGCTATAGTCTATATCATTATCAATAACCAATTCAAAATCATCTAATTCTGAAATAGCATAAGGAATAATTTGTGTTATGAAATTATTGTCCAGATCATATTCAATCCGGAATTTATAAAGACCATCTTCTTCATGTTTCAAATCAAGAAACAATCTGTGAATATCAATTTTACATTCTCTTCCGAAATGCGAAAAAGTATCGTTCATTCTTTTCTGGTGAAGCTCCGGAAGGAAAATTTTTTGGTCTTCAACTTTGATGCTTTCAATAAATCGGGACATAAATTTTATTTTTCATTTCTTCGTATTCGCTGATAAGGTCACTTTGATGGGTAATTCCACCACCGCTTTTGAAAAACAGTTTATCATTCTCCTTTTCAATAAAGCGTATCATAACGCAGGAATCCAAAGTTTTTCCGTCGAAATAACCTGCAATTCCGGTATAAAATCCCCTTTCATATCGTTCGGCTTCCAAAATGATTTCCAAAGTTTTAGGTTTTGGAGCACCCAAAATAGAACCAGCCGGTAATAATTT
This sequence comes from Bacteroidota bacterium, assembly GCA_023448955.1. Lineage (GTDB taxonomy): Bacteria > Bacteroidota > Bacteroidia > Flavobacteriales > Weeksellaceae > Epilithonimonas. Next base: position 5,508 of record JAEXJU010000314.1, on the reverse strand, counting down.
TTGAAGAATTGTTCCGATTTTATTTTGATATTCCGATTTGATTTCGCCTTCGATTTCGGAACTCATTGCCAAAAGATTGTTCTGCTTGGTTTTGATATAGTCGATTCTTTGAAATTCGTTCACCTGAACATTGTCCGCAACCATACTCAAATCATTTCTCAGCAAATCTACAACCGTATAATGTTCCGCTTTTTCTTTCGGGTCGTTTTTCAAAATATTTTATGCATCTTCTATCTCCGCATCTATGGTTCCTTTCATTGGATGTGTAAAAATCTTATTGTCAATGATTTCCACAAATGTTTCTGGTGAGAAGAATACGAATTCATCAGGAATAAGAACTTTGTATTTCGCTTTTGAGAATCGGAATATATCTTCTAAACTTAAGTTGGTTTGGATTTCTGTTTTCCTTGTATAATTTGTGAGATAAGAATTTCCTTTTCTGAGATTCTCCTGAACAATTTCAAATCCTTTTTTATAATCTTCTAATGTTTCCGGAAAGGATTTCCATTCAACACTTCGACTCCGCTCAGTGTGACAAAGATTAACGTTTATAAGATTCGGGAAATCAATGAATAAAGCTTTATTTTCAATTTCATTTTTTTTGAAAATTCTGACCTCATCCATCAAAAAATTAACCAGAAAAAAGAAAGGTTCTTTTCTTTCCGATAACTCGTCCATTTTCTGAAATTGCTGATTCTGAAACATAGAAACAAAAATAAGAGAAAAGATAATAGAGAAAAGTTAAAATCCCTAAAGTTGTTGAAGTTTTTTGGAACGCCATACGATTGCAGCCCGAGCTGAGTGGAGCTCATTTTTTTGCTGGGCAAAAGCTTTGGCAAAAAATAGCGGGAACGGAGCGCGGAAATAGCTGCCCAAATTATTATGCTTATCCATTTCAATGCTTTATTTTTGCAAAAAGTTTGAATAATGACGACGCCAAAACCGGAAATCGGGAATATCATCTCAGAAGCTTACCAATATTGGATGAGAACGCTGCCTTTTCAGCTACTGTTTTCTGTGCTTTATTTTACCATTTTTATGTTCTCATCGATGTATGCGTTTCGTTATTACGGATTATTCGAGGAAATTTTAAAAATACAGGATTTGTTTTACTCCGATACCAAAGTATTTCTGGAAAAGTATTCTGAAATTATGAAAACTGAAAATGCCCAGTATTTTGCGATGGCGGTTATGGTAATCAAGTCTGTGATTTTCCCTCTTAATATCGGTTTTTTGAAAATCTACAGAAAACTGGACCTGGGTGAGCCGCCACATATTTCCGATCTTTTTGCGGGATTCCGAGGACATTATTTCTTCTTATTCGTGATCTATGCATTGTTCTGGAATATCATCAATAATTACCTGCTGATTCTTTTTTTCATCTGGATTCCAATGCTGCTGCTGACGCCTTCTCTGGTTTTCTTCAAAAACTACAATTTTTTTCAGGCTTTCCAGATCAGTGTAAAGGTTTTTCGCAATAATATATTATTGTTTATCATTGCAACTCTGGCATCCATTATCATTTCTTACAGTGGGTTAGTGATGTTTATTTTCGGAATCTTTGTGACATTTCCGTTTTGGAATGCTGTAATTTATGTACTTTACAAGCATTTTATCGCTGATTTTCAGGAATAATTTTTATTGAGTTCATCAATTTAAGAAAATTTTTGTGTAGTTTTGATTATAACTACAAAAATAACTTTATGGACAATTTTAATGAATTTGAAATTAATGGAAAGATTCCTAACAAAGATTCCGGGAGTATTATTTCACACGCTTTTGAAATATATAAAAGTACATTTATCTATCCACTGCTTGCTGGAATAATATTTTTTTTAGGCATTTCAATTTTAGCCTCAATCACAGGTTTTTGGGCAACAATGGTTGATATGAGTCAAGCATCACGTTCTATGAGCGAATATAATTCAGATATGTATAATGATTTGTACCGCGGAACTCCCTTTCTGGCATTTGCCGGTGGTGCCTCACTATTTAATATTTTATTATTCTCTCCGCTAGTCGTTGGGACAATATTCATTGCACATAAGAAAAACCTAAATCAAGAGATTCAATTTTCAGATCTATTTATTGGATTCAAACAAAATTTTCTAAATATCGCTTTATTTGGTTTGATATTCGCCATAGCTACAGGTATTTCAAGTTGGATGTTTTATGTGCCTGCTGTTTTTATTATGCCGTTTCTATTCTTAGGATTTCCTTTTTTACTTTTTCAAAATAAAACTGCTTTCGAAGCCTTGAAAAGCTCTATTGAAATTGTAAAGAATAATTATACTGATTTTCTTGTGATTAATTTACTTGCTTATCTGTGCTCAATTTTAGGATTCTTCGGTTGCTGCATTGGCATAATAATTACTTATATGTTTTACTATTCTACAATGTATTCTGCATATTGCGCTTATGTAGCATTGCCAAGACAAATTGATAACAATTAAATGAAATAAAACTATGTCAGATTCCGGTAAACAAATAGATGGTCTTGTTATAAAACAAGTTGCATTAATTCTTCTTATATGTGTTTTAGTCGGATTAATTTGCTGGAATCTGGCTCTTTTCATTCCTTCACTTCTTGGTGCAGTCACATTATACATTGTCTGCAGAAAGTATAATTTTTATCTGATAGAGGAAAAAAACTGGAAGCCCTGGCTATCGGCAATGGTTCTGATGCTGGCTTCACTTATCATACTTATCCTTCCTGTCTATTTTATTGTAGACCAGCTGGTTTCCAAACTTGGAAATGCGCAGGCCTATATGGAAAAGTTCAATGTATTTCTGGAAAAAATACATCAATTCATTTACCAGAAAATTGGATTTGATATTCTGAGTAAAGAAAACATTGCAAAAGTTACCAACTTTGCAAGTTCCTTTTCTACAAAGGCATTAAGTACAACTGTTAATACTTTTACGGTAATTGCGTCAATGTATTTCATCCTTTATTTTATGTTTGTAAAAGGCCGATTATTTGAAAAAATGGTTGCCAGAGCAATGCCTTTTAAACGAACAAATACACAAATGCTCGGCGATAAATTCAACAAACTTGTGTTAGCAAACGCCATTGGAATTCCTGTGGTTGCTTTAGGACAAGGCTTGGTCGCATTAATCAGTTATTGGATATTCAGTGCACCCAGCCCAATGCTTTTGTTTGCATTAACAGCCGTTGCATCTATGTTACCCGTAGTTGGAGCTGCCATAGTTTATGTTCCGGTAGGAATTTTTATGATTGCTGAAGGACAGACCGGCTCCGGCGTTGGTATTCTGATCTACGGACTCATCGTAGTTGGACTGACAGATAATCTGTTAAGGTTTACACTTCTTAAAAAACTGGAAGATATCCATCCGCTTATTACCGTGTTTGGGATCATTATGGGTATGAACATTTTTGGATTTATGGGACTGATTTTTGGACCAATTCTGATGTCTATAACCGTTTTACTGATACAAGTTTACAGGGATGAATTTTCGGAAGAAGATACACCTCCACCCTTGAAAATTCCTAATCAGGATGATGATGTAGATGTGACAAAGATTATAATTTAAATGGAAGAAATAAACCCAGAAATCCTTTTAGAGATTTGTGCTGTGAAGGTGCCTTTCGGCAAGTATCAAAATACAATTCTAGCGGACCTGCCTGTTTCTTATCTTGAATGGTTTATGAGAAACGGTGGCTTTCCTAAAGGAAAACTTGGAATGCAGCTAGCCACAGTTTATGAAATCAAAATCAATGGATTTATGGATTTATTGGCTCCTATTCGAAAAAGAAAGATCTAGCCTTTGAGCGCAGCAATCTCATCACGAAGTTTTGCAGCCTTTATGAAGTCGAGATTTTTTGCAGCATTTTCCATTTCTTTTTGTTTTTGAACTACGATTTTCTCAATATCTTCACTTCCATAATTGGCTCTTGTTTCTGCCACTTCCTGTAAGATTTCCTTTTGAGTATATCTTTCATCCGGAAAATCTTTACTTCGGCCAACCAGATTTTCGCTGATTTTTTTGTTTAATGCCTGTGGGACTTTTCCGTGCTCTTCATTGTAGCGCATCTGTTTTTCCCTTCGGTAGTTGGTTTCGTCGATGGTGTTCTGCATAGACTTGGTCATCTTATCCGCATACATTATTGCACGGCCATTAAGATTTCTTGCGGCTCTACCAACAGTCTGGATCATAGATCGTCTGGACCTCAGCATCCCTTCTTTATCCGCGTCTAAAATCGCAACCAGAGAAACTTCCGGCAGATCCAATCCTTCTCTTAAAAGATTGACACCAACTAACACATCAAACAAACCAAGCCGAAGATCCTGCATTATCTGTATTCTTTCTAATGTTTCTACATCCGAATGGATATATCTGGTTCTTATTCCGACTTTTGTAAAGTATTTTGTGAGTTCTTCCGCCATTTTTTTAGTCAATGTCGTAACCAGAACTCTTTCGTCCAGTTCTACCCTTTTATGGATTTCTTCTATCAAATCATCAATCTGATTCATCGTTGGGCGAACTTCTATAATAGGATCCAAAAGTCCTGTTGGGCGGATAATCTGCTCAATATATGTTCCTCCGGTTTTTTCCAGTTCATAATCCGCCGGTGTTGCAGAAACATAAATAACCTGATTCTGCATATCTTCAAATTCATTGAATTTCAGCGGACGATTGTCCATCGCAGCAGGCAAGCGGAATCCGTGCTCCACCAGAACTTCTTTTCGGCTTCGGTCTCCGCCGTACATTGCGTGAACCTGAGGTATGGTAACATGACTTTCGTCTATCACCATCAGATAATCTTTCGGGAAATAATCCAACAGACAGAAAGGCCTTGAACCAGGCAAACGTCCGTCCATATATCGGGAATAATTTTCTATTCCGGAGCAGTATCCCAATTCTCTGATCATTTCAAGATCCAATTCTGTTCTTTCTTCCAATCGTTTGGCTTCTAAAGGCTTTTCAATTTCCTGGAAAAAATCAACCTGCTTAACCAAATCATCCTGGATCTGGCGAATAGCACTTTGCATTGTCTCAGGAGTTGTAACGAAAAGATTGGCAGGATAAATATTAATGGAATCAAAGTTTGAAATGACGTTACCGGAAACAGGATCAAAACTCTGGATCTTTTCTATTTCATCACCAAAAAACTGAATTCTGATCGCCGTATCTGCATAAGCCGGATAAATGTCAATCACATCACCTTTCACGCGGAAAGTCCCACGCTGAAATTCATTTAACGCCCTGGAATATAAAGCACTAACCAGAGAATGAAGCAACCTAGTTCTGGAGATTTTTTCATTTTTATCTAATGTAATCAATGACTTATGAAATTCCGTCGGGTTTCCGATACCATAAATACAGGAAACTGAAGCCACAATGAGAACATCACGCCTTCCGGAAAGCAAACTGGCCGTTGCAGATAATCTCAATTTTTCGACTTCTTCATTGATGCTCAGGTCTTTTTCGATATAAGTATTGGTGGAAGCAATGAAAGCTTCGGGCTGATAATAATCGTAATAG